>NZ_LMCE01000145.1:0-536 GCF_001623285.1 Pseudovibrio sp. Ad26 | reverse complement strand
TCGTCCAATAGATAAGTAGCAATCAGATGTTTGATAATCTCTTTATCTACACCATAATCATTAACAGCAAGCTCAGTGACTAATAACTCTATTAATTTTGACTTGATGTCTTCTGTTGGTCCATTAAGTATTTCTGTCATCTGTTTACCGAAGTAATTCAAATATTCTTTACCATTGAAATTTTCACCTTTACCGATATCATCATTTTCTGTCCCATTCTCTTTGTCACTTACTTTAGCAGAAGAGGATTCGTCGTTTGACATTTTTGTAGCTGTTGCTTCTTCTGTTTGTTGGTTATCTGTGGTAGCGGTCGTTTCTTGATCTGTGCTAGTAACAGATGTCTCAGCCGTTGTTTCAGTATTTGTTTCTGTTTGTGAAGTACTCGATTTCGTTTCATTTCCAGCATCAGTAGTTTCTGTGGTTTCTACCTCCCGAGATTCCGATTCGGAAGAAATGCTCTCTCCATATACTGTCCATTGCGGGACGCTTGTACTTACAGCAAATAAGATGACCAACGCTCCCTTTAATACTTGTTT
>NZ_LMCE01000144.1:0-502 GCF_001623285.1 Pseudovibrio sp. Ad26 | reverse complement strand
CCTCCGGCCGGGCATCATCCTCCGTCATGGCACAGAGAAAATCATTCAGCGTCCCCGGTTGTGAATCTTCATACACGGTGATGGTCCCGGCGTGCGATGGTGGAAAACCGTCAACCTGCAGGATGACACTGTACTGACCGTACTCCACATCCATGCTGTAACGCCCGGCTTCATCCGGATTCTCTGAGCCCACCGTGTTCACCACCACCGTGGTGCTGTTACGTCTGGCTTTCAGCTGAATGGTGCAGTTCTGTACCGGTTTTCCTGTGCCGTCTTTCAGGACTCCTGAAATCTTTACTGCCATATTCACCCCACAAAAAAGCCCACCGGTTCCGGCGGGCTGTCATAACACTGTGTTACCTGGCTAATCAGAATTTATAACCGACCCCAACGATGAATCCGTCAGTACGCCAGTCGCCACTGCCGGAGCCTTCATAAGCAATATCAACAACGACGGACGCTGCCGGATTAGTCTGTATACCTGCACTCCACGCCACTGAGG
>NZ_LMCE01000143.1:0-2225 GCF_001623285.1 Pseudovibrio sp. Ad26 | reverse complement strand
GCGATTGTCTGCAGTGTTGTCAGGTAACGCAGCTGCATAGCTTGATCGTTCTGGGAGAGAATTCCGGCGGCTTCCAGAAACTTTTCCGCTGCTTGGGATTCGCCCTGAGCATCGATGACCTTGGCACGGCGAAGCCGCTCTGCCTCTGCCTGCTTTGCGATTGCACGGATCATCCGTTCATCAAGGTCGATGTGCTTTAATTCCACATTTGACACCTTGATACCCCAAGCCTCCGTCTGTTCATCCAAAATACGCTGGATATCGGAGTTTAGCCGATCTCTCGATGCAAGCATTTCGTCAAGTTCATGTTGACCTGCGACCGAGCGGAGGGTTGTCTGGGCCAGTTGGGTTGTCGCCTGAAGAAAATCCTCAACCTGAATGATTGCCCGTTCAGCGTCTACGGCGCGAAAATACACGACGGCATTGACTTTTACGGAGACATTGTCCCGTGAAATTACGTCCTGTTCAGGCACGTCCAGAACGCGTATGCGCAAATCCACCCGGACCATCTGCATGATACCCGGAAGGACAATGATCAAGCCCGGACCTTTCACTTTCCAGAAACGCCCCAACAGGAAGATCACACCTCGCTCATACTCCCGCAGAATCTTCAATGACGAGAAAACAATCAAGACCGGAATCAGTACAGTCAAAGTCCAAGAATAGCTAAGCAGTTCGTTCATGACTGATCCTCACTTTTAAGGGGAGAGACAGTGAGGGTTAAACCCTCAATAGCCGAGATTTCGACGGTGTGACCCGGTCTTAAAGGCGCTTTGCTTATTGCCTGCCATACTTCACCATGAACCCTGACGTGCCCCTTTAATCCATCCCAGTCCAAGACCACAGCTCTGCTGCTGAGCATTTCTTCCTGTCCTGTCACGACAGCACGGCCCTTCGAGCGCATGAGAAGATAAAGAATGAAGAGAAAAACGCCGGCACTAACGGCTGCGACCGACCCAATCAGCATGCGGGACACCTCCAGTTCGGGAGTATCACTGTCGATCAGCATGATTGAACCCAGCACAAAGGCGGTGGCACCACCCAGTCCGAGTACGCCAAAGCTGGGCGCAAACGCTTCACCGACTATAAGACCAAGTCCGACAAGAATTAAAGCCAGTCCGGCATAGCTGACTGGTAGCAGCTGAAAGGCGTAGAGCGCTAAGAGCAGGCAGATGACACCTGTGATCCCGGCGATAAAAATGCCCGGACTGTAAAATTCTAGGACAATGCCGTAGATACCGATAAGAAATAGGATATAGGCAACACTCGGATTGGTGATGACAGAAAGAAACTTGGTCCGCCAATCTGGCTCCAACGGAATAATCGTCACACTATCAGTATTGAGGCTAACCTGTCCTGCCGGCAATTCCACAGACCGCCCATTCATTTGCCGTAAAAGATCGGTTTGATTATCGGCAATCAAATCTATGACCCCTTCGTCAAGAGCATCGACCGCCGTTAGGCTGGCAGCTTCGCTGACCGCCTTTTCCGCCCACTCTGAGTTTCGGTTCCTCAACTGAGCGAGGCTCTTGATGTAGGCCTTCGCATCACTGATAGCTTTGATGGAGGAGGAAGGGGCCTTACTTTTCTCTTCATCCTCTTCGTTGTCGGAGCTTCCAGATCCGGGAAAACCACCGCCTATTTGAACCGGTGTTGCTGCACCTAGATTGGTCCCCGGTGCCATGGCAGCAATATGGCATGCGTAGAGAATGTAGGTTCCAGCACTGGCCGCACGTGCACCGCTTGGTGCAACATACCCAACAACTGGAACCGGAGATGCCAGAATGGCATGAATGATGGTGCGCATTGCGGTGTCGAGACCGCCAGGGGTGTTTAAGGTGAGGATGACAAGCGTGGCCCCATTTTCCTGAGCGGATTGGAGGCTACGTGTCACATAGTCAGCAGTAGCCGGTCCTATAGGGCCTTCGATACGGATGAGCGAAGCTGTCCGATCCGTTTGGGCAGCACCGTAGCTCGAGGTGAAAAGGGCAAAAATGAAGAAACCGCCGATTAGAATTACCTGAAAAAAGACACACCGAATACACGCAAATCCTAAATCTTCAAGATTTGCAATCTGCCATTTCGTTTTTGAGGCCGCTAATAACATTTCACGGTGCGTTCTGTTTTTAGATGGTTACAATCGGATAACTACGCCACGTAGATAAGGAAACGTGGTAACAACATAATCAAGCAAGAGTTGTTGGTAGAGTGCTCAGCAAATTATC
>NZ_LMCE01000142.1:0-555 GCF_001623285.1 Pseudovibrio sp. Ad26 | reverse complement strand
GTTTGTATCATGGAAAGCTGGCAAGCAGTGCAAGAAGATCAAACGATCTGTGTTGTGTGTTTTTTCTACCATTTCCATATTGATTTGGTAAGGTTTCAACAATTTGATACGTTCTTCGAATTTATCTTCTTCACCCATTGATACCCATACATCAGAATAAAGGACGTCTGCTCCGTCTACACCTTTATCAACATCGTCGGTAATCATCAATTGTGCACCGGATTTTTCAGCAAAGCCTTCTGCCATTTTGACGATTTCTTCTTCAGGTTGTAATTCTTTTGGTGCAACGATACGCATATTCGCTCCTAAAATTGCACCTGTGACTAATAAAGAGTTAGCCATATTGTTTCGACCATCTCCGCAGTAAGCAACAGTGATACCTTCTACTGTTCCAAAGTTTTCTTGGATAGTTAAAAAGTCAGCGATCATTTGTGTTGGATGCCATTCATCAGTCAAGCCATTCCAAACTGGAACACCAGAGAATTCTGCTAGTTCCTCTACCATTTTTTGACTGAATCCACGGAATTCGATTCCGTCAAACATACGTCCTAGTAC
>NZ_LMCE01000141.1:0-881 GCF_001623285.1 Pseudovibrio sp. Ad26 | reverse complement strand
TCAAGCACTCATCAAAAGAGGAAAGCCCTTCAAAGCGGCTATGATTGCTCTGGCGCGAAAGATACTCATCACAGCCAATGCACTGCTCAGAGACAATGTTCCATTCAATGCATAAACACAGTTGCCGCATCGCGCTGCGCTTGTGCGGGATGACGGCGGGGAGTTGTCTTGGGCTCGAGATGACAGCGGGGAGTGTTTGCTAGCGGATAAATTGCAGAAGCATGAGAAGTGCTCCGCCGATGGTCCAGATATCGAAGATGAGCATGGGCCATCTTGCTGAGAGTGGGATCAGGAGCCAAGGAAGCGGGCCTTGGGTTCTGTTCAGGAGCAGAGTGCGGGTGCGCCAACCAGACCATATTGCAACCAAACCAGCAGGAACGAAGAAGGCCAGCTCGTTTGTTACTGCCAACCCTGCAACGCATGGCATTACCGCAAAGATTGATAGGCGTACGTGGTTAAATAACTTCGTGTCTGCTTTCAGGCTTGGGTACACATAGGCCGGCGGTAAGCCGAATGATATCTGCCAAGTGAAGACCATGTAGGCAGACGACGAAATAAAGAACCAGAAATATAGATCAGCAATAACCATAGACAACACATGCAGCAATAATATTGATGCCGGTCTGTCTACTGCAAAAGCAGCAGGTAAGAAAGTGGTTAAGAAGCAACCTCCGCCGTCTTCCCGCACTTGATGCGGGATCCAGTGCGGGGGTGGTTATGGGCTGAGTGTGTGGCTCTGGGTCCCGGCTCGGGGTGTACATACCGGAGACATAGGTGACAGGTGTTCGGAGAGATGGTTGACACATTAACATGGCATTCAGGGAGGGACCGGGATGCCTTGGAAAGAGTGTTCAACAATGAAACTTCGAGAAGAGTTTGTC
>NZ_LMCE01000140.1:0-523 GCF_001623285.1 Pseudovibrio sp. Ad26 | reverse complement strand
GTTTTTCTTACCTCATAATGATCTGACGAAAAGTACCCGAAGATTACAGGTAGAAAAACTACTGGATAACTTCACAGATAAAGAACTATCGTTGATTGAAGCCTTAGCTAGTGGTATCAATGAATCAAGAAACATCAAAAACTAATCATAATAACAATACATAAAACAGAAAGAGCCGATAAAATGAGAATGCTAATCTCAGATTATCGGCTCTGCGTCTTTGCGTCTGGCTCTGTAATCACAGTTAACTTGAACTGCTTTATATCAACTAAATTTTCCTGTCTACATTTAGGACAATAGAGAGGAAAGTTCTTCAATTCAGTATCTTCCCTTATTTTCAAACGTGTTTTATTTCCACAGATGGGACACAGTACCCACTCACAGTTTATAATAATTATCTTCTCCTTTACATTTAATTCAAATCTGTATTAAAGAATATTTCATCTCGTTTCGTTTAACAAGAAGCCACATTTATATAACAATATAAAATGTGCTAAGTTATTTTATTGAACATATATCGTAC
>NZ_LMCE01000139.1:0-619 GCF_001623285.1 Pseudovibrio sp. Ad26 | reverse complement strand
GCCAGCGCTGCAGCTGAGAAGGCGGTTAAAGACATCCGGCGCAAGACCCGAAAGCGCTATTCCACTGAAGACAAGATCCGTATCGTTCTGGCTGGACTGCGCGGTGAGGACAGTATTGCCGAGTTGTGCCGACAAGAGGGCATCTCACAGGGGCTTTACTACAGCTGGTCGAAGGAGTTTCTGGAAGCTGGTAAGAAGCGACTTGCCGGTGACACCGCCCGTCAGGCCAACACCGGTGAAGTCAAGGTGCTGCGCAAAGAAGCACGCAATCTCAAGGAGGTGGTCGCCGAACAAGCTCTGGAACTGCGGCTTCTTAAAAAAAGCATGCTCGAGGATGGGGGAGACGACGAATGAGATATCCCGCCCACGAGAAGTTGGAGATTATCCAGCTGGTTGAAGGATCACATCAGCCAATCAAGCGCACGTTGGAGCTGCTGGGTATTCCACGCTCAACGTTCTATGTTTGGTATGATCGCTATCTGGAAGGCGGTGTTGAAGCGCTTGAAGACCGTATCTCACGTCCATCCAGGGTCTGGAACCGTATTCCCGATGAGATCAGAGCGCAGATTATCGAGATGGCGCTAGACGAGCCAGATTTGTCACCACGAGAGCTCGCAGT
>NZ_LMCE01000138.1:0-514 GCF_001623285.1 Pseudovibrio sp. Ad26 | reverse complement strand
AGTTCAAGGTATGGTGAATGTATATTGGGTGAAGCGCATAGGTGGTAGTATTAAAATTCGTTGAGATTTTTGAATGGTGATAACAGAATGAGAATTTTGTATGGTATTTTTTTTCGATATAGATTATATGCTTTATATGTTGAAACCATCATATAATATATTTGTGAGTGGAGGAATATATGCTACATTAAAAGTATTAATATAGTGAATTATTTTCCACCTAAATAGAAGATATCTAGAAAGGTTTTGTTTGTTTTGGAAATCAAAAGAAGATAATTTTTTTTGGGAATGCATTCACTAATATCTATTGTTGGAGTAGTTCTCTCTGGGAAAGAGAACTATCTAGAATGGTCAAGGAAAATTAAACACACTCTTATTCTTAATGAGCTGTGGAAAGGAGTGTGTATTGGAGATTGAGACAAAGAACCAGAATAGCCTACCTCAAACAAGGAATTCGCCATTTGGGAAAAGAATAACAACAAGGCTTATGCATTAATTGCAGCATCAATAAATG
>NZ_LMCE01000137.1:0-546 GCF_001623285.1 Pseudovibrio sp. Ad26 | reverse complement strand
GTCTATGAAGAGGAACCTTTTGCAGCATTAGCTATTTATCTATATGCAGCTTCTCAAAGTTGGAAAAAAATTTATCAACCATTGAAGATTCCAAGAACTATCTATTTGGCAACAATGAATGCTTTTACTAGATTTATTCATGAACATTTCCAAGTAACAGGAAGCTATCGCTTTGACCGTGGTTTTTGGATTTGGCATTACACTAGTGGCTTGATCTTTCGGATTGGTGAATTGGAGTACGAAATGACATATTTTCCGAAAGGGTACACGGATCTAAGATTAGAAGGAAAGCAGTGCCTTTCTCTTCATATTCCTTCCGATGCAGATTTATCTCAGAATAAGATAAGAGATAGTTACGAAAGTGCCATTCGTTTTTTTGAACTTTATTTTCCTGATTACCATTACCAAGTGATGTACACAGATACTTGGTTACTATCACCCAATCTTACTAAATGGTTGAAAAAAGAGTCAAAAATCTGTCTTTTTGCAGCCGATTATCGATTATTATCAGTTGATAAACAGGACGATAGTGGAGTCCCTTGGATC
>NZ_LMCE01000136.1:0-1779 GCF_001623285.1 Pseudovibrio sp. Ad26 | reverse complement strand
TCAGACAAACCTGAGATCTTCAACGTATGTTTTGCAGCAAACACAGTCGCAAAAATCGACTTAACATCATAACATGACCGTCACCCATGTCCCCGAACAAACGTCAACCATCTCTCCGGGACAAACACTCCGAGCCGGGATCTAGCAAGCAGTAGTTCTTTCGATATTGGCTTGATCAGTTATGATTTACAGATGACCTACAATTATCTCATCTCTTTCAGAGAGTAATGCGTATTTCGAATTTGCTGTTGTTTATTGATGAATTATGCATAAGTTGTATAAAATTTTCTTGCAATTATAACTGCTTCGACGAAGATTGGATGTAGACAGTGGTGATGGTCGGCGCTGTTCTCTTCATTATGTTTGCATCGTTCGACTAGCCAAATTCGATTGCAAAATGCTTGGACAGTAACAGTTACCTTAAGCTGCAACGTTGGCATGGTGATGCGAAAGGGATTTTGCATGTTTGGTGGTTTTCGGAAAAAGGTGACACGACAGACCATCGAGATGGTTAAGCAGCCGTATGCAATATTTCAACACCACCACGGTATCCCTGCAGGATTTTGGCAGGATGAGTTTGTTGTAGGTTTCTTTGGGTCCATGGCTAGCATGGTTGCGTTGATACTTGCCAAAGGTAAGTTGAGCCGAACTGATAGAGGTTATGTAATCCAAGAAAGCTTTTCTGCTCTCTCCAATATGAATGGTATGGTAATAGCTCAAAGATTTACCGAGCTTGCCATGCAAAAGCCTATGAGTGCATCATTCAAGCAAGGAGCAGATAATGGTGCGATTATCTCGCTTGCGATGTTTGGAACGACAGCCCCGGAAGATCAGGTGATGATTGATGCTGCAGAACAAGAAGCAGCTCGTTTGGGGCTTCCATTGCCAAGCTATTTGATGATGACACTTTATGTCGAGGAGCTTAAAGAGCGTTTCAATCTAACTTAGATGTCTTACGCCCCACCTCTTGCATTCCCACAATCTTCCCTATTTCCCTTCAACCAACGCACTCATCAGGCAAGTGTTGTGAGTACCGCTCTGCTGCTTAGCTCTGGATACCGGATCGTCGCTTCGCTCGTCCGGCACGACGGCGAGGGGCGTTTGGGTAAACCTTAAAGCCCCCACCGCCGTCTTCCCGCACTTGATGCGGGATCCAGCCGGAACTCACCTCAGATGACGACCTAGCCATATCACGCGGTTGGCAATCTGCATGTACACCCATAAACTACAGCATGCTCACAAACGCCTCCTCAGCCAAAGCTCTCATCGGGCATACGCTGTGAGCACTGCTCTGCTGCTTAGCTCTGGATACCGGATCGTCGCTTCGCTCGTCCGGCATGACGGCGAGAGGCATTTGGGCAGACTTTAAAGCCCCCACCGCCGTCTTCCCGCACTTGATGCGGGATCCAGCCGGAACTCACCTCAGATAACGAACTAGCCACATCACGCGGTTGGCAATCTGCATGTACACCCACAAACTACAGCATGCTCACAAACGCCTCCTCAGCCAACGCTCTCATCGGGCATACGCTGTGAGCACCGCTCTGCTGCTTGGCTCTGGATATGGGATTGTCGCTTCACTCGTCCGGCATGACGGTGAGGGACGTTTGGGCAGACTTTTAAAGCCCCCGCCGCCGTCTTCCCGCACTTGATGTTTGTCCCGGAGAGATGGTTGACGTTTGTTCGGGGACATGGGTGACGGTCATGTTATGATGTTAAGTCGATTTTTGCGACTGTGTTTGCTGCAAAACATACGTTGAAGATCTCAGGTTTGTCTGA
>NZ_LMCE01000135.1:0-906 GCF_001623285.1 Pseudovibrio sp. Ad26 | reverse complement strand
TATTAACACGGTGTTATCGTTTTCTAACACGATGTGAATATTATCTGTGGCTAGATAGTAAATATAATGTGAGACGTTGTGACGTTTTAGTTCAGAATAAAACAATTCACAGTCTAAATCTTTTCGCACTTGATCGAATATTTCTTTAAAAATGGCAACCTGAGCCATTGGTAAAACCTTCCATGTGATACGAGGGCGCGTAGTTTGCATTATCGTTTTTATCGTTTCAATCTGGTCTGACCTCCTTGTGTTTTGTTGATGATTTATGTCAAATATTAGGAATGTTTTCACTTAATAGTATTGGTTGCGTAACAAAGTGCGGTCCTGCTGGCATTCTGGAGGGAAATACAACCGACAGATGTATGTAAGGCCAACGTGCTCAAATCTTCATACAGAAAGATTTGAAGTAATATTTTAACCGCTAGATGAAGAGCAAGCGCATGGAGCGACAAAATGAATAAAGAACAATCTGCTGATGATCCCTCCGTGGATCTGATTCGTGTAAAAAATATGCTTAATAGCACCATTTCTATGAGTTACCCTGATGTTGTAATTGCATGTATAGAACATAAGGTGTCTCTGGAAGCATTCAGAGCAATTGAGGCAGCGTTGGTGAAGCACGATAATAATATGAAGGATTATTCCCTGGTGGTTGACTGATCACCATAACTGCTAATCATTCAAACTATTTAGTCTGTGACAGAGCCAACACGCAGTCTGTCACTGTCAGGAAAGTGGTAAAACTGCAACTCAATTACTGCAATGCCCTCGTAATTAAGTGAATTTACAATATCGTCCTGTTCGGAGGGAAGAACGCGGGATGTTCATTCTTCATCACTTTTAATTGATGTATATGCTCTCTTTTCTGACGTTAGTCTCCGACGGCAGGCTTCAATGACCCAGGCT
>NZ_LMCE01000134.1:0-535 GCF_001623285.1 Pseudovibrio sp. Ad26 | reverse complement strand
GTTTTACCATCTGCATTTTGACTTTCAATGATTGTCCGAGTGATATCTGGAACATGATAGACAGTGTTTCCATCTTTACTTAACTCCACACTATTGATTTGCTGGATGATCGTATCTTTTTGCATATCGAATTGCAGTAATTTATCTGCTGAAAATTCCACAAACTCCCACATAACACCAACTGTCATCGAAAAACAGAAGGAAACGACTGCTAGTAATAAAGGAGTTAAGTTCATGGTTTTTGTATTTTTATTGAGCAAATAAACAAGGGAAAAGCCGACACCCCCAGCTAAAAATCCGCTGAATGCATGTAGAAAAGTATCCCACATTGAAAAATAGCCATAAAAATCACTTAACTCACCTAAAACTGTTGAACTAAAAATAAAAGATAACAAAATGATTTCTAGCATATTTGGAATCTGTATCTTTAATATCTTTTCCAGAAAATAAGGGATTTCAAATAAAATGAGTGTCAGTAATAAAAGCATTGTATTTCCCCAGTGTTGGTTCCAGACCTGATCCACTAGCATAATAA
>NZ_LMCE01000133.1:0-9667 GCF_001623285.1 Pseudovibrio sp. Ad26 | reverse complement strand
AGCGGAGTATGTGAGGCTGTAGGGCTGAAGCGTTGGGGTTGGAAAGCGCCAGAGATAGCTTTGGGATGGCTGTGGTGGGTCAGAGCCCGTGCTTGCGCAGGCGCTCAGGCAGGTCATCAGGGCGATCCTCCAGCTGAGCCTGATGAGCGGCGGCCTCTGCTGCCCTGGCCTGCTGCTCGAAGTCATGATGCTCCTCCGTCTTATTAAGCCGATCGGTGCGGGTTTGGGCACGCTTCCGGTCAAGACGGCTGAACAGCGCCTCGACCATGGCTTTGAGGAAGACACGCAGCAGCTGGCTCATGCGCTGCCCTGCCCGGTTGCCCGATCGCCTTGCTGGATTTTCTGCAAGGTTCTGGGCCCCACGCGTCCAGAGACAAACTCGGCCAGATCCGCCGGCTGCAACTTGAAATGGCGGATGGCATCGGGGGCTTTTCTGGTGGCGTAACCTGCAAGCTCGGCCACAAGCTGGGACCGGGAGTGGATGCGCATGGAGGCCCGGTTGCCCTCATAGGCATCTGTCAGCATCTGCCGCAGTTTGGAAACGACAATCTCCTCCAGAGTTTTGCGGTGACGTTCATCCAGCGATACACCCAGGTATCGGTGCAACAATCGCGCCACCCATGCCAGAGCTGCCGAGACAAGCGCACCCAGCAGAGCGATGAGCGTGGGCATCACAGCCTCTGCCAGTGGCGCAAGGTCGATGGTGTAACTGCCCTCATCAGCGGCCAGCGCAGTGCTGGCAAAGCTCAGGGCGGCAAAGCAAAGGGCACACAGGCCCATTGCAAGGGAAATGATCCGTTGCATCAAAGAGGTTCCTTTTATGAGTGAGGTGTGGCCGTCAGGAGTTGTCCCAGGTGGCGTTGATGCCACGCCCGTCCACGTGGATGAAACTGCGGTAAAGGCCGAGGCCGCCGACAAACACGCCGCGATCGCGCTGGATGCCGAGCCAGTCAAAACAGGCTCGCGGGGTGATGCCCGAACAGCTCAGATCCAGCGCGGCAAACTTCAGGTGCTGGCTGCGCGAGGCTCCGCCAATGGCCGTGTTGTAGGCCGCAGAGCGGTAGGCAGAGAGAATGACAACCGGACGTCCGAAGTGTTCTCTCATTCTATCAGCCATGGTGATGGCGGGGATAATGTTGGGCCAGAGCTCTGCAGGCGGATCTGCGTTGAGGCCATAACCAGGATGCACGGGCGTTTCATGCGCTTTCCCCTTGCTCAGCAGCTCACGAGGTGAAAAATGGCGCAGGTTGAGGCCCTCGCAGAAGGCGGCAAAGCCCTCCACGCTCTCAAGTTCAGTGATGTTCACGGGGATTACTCCAATAAAAAACCCGCCTCGGAGGGCGGGTGGATGAGTTGCAAAATGCGCAACCAGGAGCTGAATGTCTCTGCAAAATGCAGTATAAAGAGTTTGTGGTGATGGGGATGGATTGGCCATCCCCGCCACAAAGGAGAAAAGCATATGAAGTTACAGCTTCTCGCAATTCTCCTTCAGATTATCGTGGCCCTGATGCTCTTAGCGAACATCATACACCACTGGTAACCTGAAGCCGGTAGGCCCTCTCTGACACAGAGGGTCTACTTGGCTTACAATATAGGAGCACAATCATGTCAACGCAAGATAAACTGGCAATTGCCTCTATCGGCCTTTCCATCGTGATCCTAGTTCTGATTGGTATCAACTACGGTTGGTTTTCCTGAAAGCTAAAACTGTTTATTCAAACCCGATAGCCTGAGAATGCAATTCTTTGCAGGTCAGGCAGTGTCGCTTCTCGCTTTGGCTTTGCCTTCAATTTCAGTCAGTAATCCATCGCCTTTGGAGTAACTGTGGGTGATGCCTTCTGCGATAAACTCCAACCCGTCCACACCAGGGCGCACACCCGCATATGTGAATGGTTGCCCGGCCAGAAAGTCAGGTCTGCCCTCAATTGAAACTGTTGTGGTCACCTCACCGCGCAGCAGCTCTTTGGCACGTGCCTTAGCGGCCTCTCTTGCCTCGCCTTTAGAGCTGAAGGTCTCACGGATCTTGTAGGTGCCCTTCCCGTTCTTATCACCCTGCGCCTCAACACCGACACGGCGGGCTTTGTTCGGGTCCTGATAGTACGCCTTAATCGTCTTGTACCGGCCACGATCGCCAAACCGCACGCGGCATGAGCCTTCAATGATCTGGGTTTGCGAGATAGTTTGAACAGGAAGTTCCTTTCCACTCGCACTTTTGCCGGTTCCTTTTTCGGCAAAAACAAGCCGGCCATCTTTGATAGCAAACAGCGCACCATGGCGACGCGCAAGCCGTTCAAGCAGGTGCATATCCGATTCACTTTGCTGACCGAGCCACTCATAAACGTGGCTGGCTACTGCATCATCAATGACAGGCTTTAGTCCGTGCTCACCGGCTAACTGCTTCACAATTTCTTTGACGGACTTATTGTCAAAATGGCGTTCTTTCTGGGTCTTCAGGTCTTCCGTTACATCCGCGCCTTGTCCTGGCACATTGAGGAGATACGGCAGGCACTGCACCTCAATTTCGCTGGCCGTATATTCGCCTTTGTACACCAGACCACTGGTGGCATATCCCATCCAAACCTTGATCTTCGCTTTTGGCTTTGGCAGCGCGACAAAAGGAGGACCATCCTCCAGTTCCAGATCAACGGTATCTGATCGCGTACCTTCGCGATCTACCACACGGATGGAAATCAAGCGCTCCAGAAACAGCCCTGAAACGGGTTTGCCGTCGATAGAGACTTTTACGATTGGCCGCATTGTCTAATCCCAGAGCTTCAGCGTGGTTGTCTCATTACCGCTTAAAACCGGCATAGCAATCTTGGTTCCACGCGGTACAATAGGTGTGAGCCCCACAAGGTGGGTGTTTGCCGCCAGCACCGCTTCAACGCTGCCCCTGGTATGCCCGTAATACTGCGAGCAGATCAGGTCCAGAGGGCGTTCCATATCCACCTCAATCAGTTCCGCCATGTGAGCTCCGTGAGTTGAGTTAAAAGATCGAAGCGACAGCGCCAATCACATTAAAAAAGCTGCTTGGGTAGGCCAGCAGCTCGATGGTGTATTCATTTTGTCCCGGTGTCCCGATCCGGTTGTGAAGGCTTTGAGCTTCTTCAACCCCTTGGATGGTATGAGATCCAAATACCCGCCCACCAATAGAAACCAACATCAACGGCACGCCCTGCCTGGCAGCAAGGCGCACACCGTCAAGCGTTGTTTGCCCGCCGAATTCTTGCGGAAACAGGACTCCATTGATGCGGATGGTTTCAGAGCCGGGGCCCGTCCATTGCTGGGCATGCATACGCCCGGCAGTCTCCTGCGTAGCCCACCGGGTTTCCAGCGTCCGTTCCAGCTCGGTATAGCCAAAGCCGTGCGCATGAAACAAAAACGGCCCCAGCGCCATGGGAATTGGTCCAGCCATAGCCACTCCATAAGTTTGTAAGATTACATGCCGCCATCAGAATGATACTGGCGAATAGCTTTAATGGTTTCTCGCCCTACATCCTTGCCCAGTGAGCGCGCGTCTCTGCCACTTCCACCGGACACATGTACATGAAGCTCACCCACAAGCGGTGCACTACGAGCTGTACTGCCAGCCCCTTGCTGCTGAGTAGTTGGCGGAGTGAACAAGGCAACCTGAGCAGGCGGTTGCGGTAAAGACAAGCCAATGGGCATTGCAATCGCAGCAGATGCCGCAAGTGCTCTGATTTGTTTCAGCTGATTGTTGTTGGAGACATATTGGCCCCTCTCGGTCCAGATGTATTCCGGTCCGTTTTCTCCAACGAGAGCCGGACCACGGCCTGTGACACCGCCTCTTGCAAAAGCTGGCACTGGCTTTGCTCTGGGTGCGTTCGCTGGCACCATTACCGCTTTAATCTGGTCTGCCTTTTGTTGCAGCGCCTTAGCGATCTGCGAAGTTTGCAGTTCCTTTTCAAGCTTGGCAATTGTTTGTGTCAGCTGCTCTCTCATACGGTTCAGGGTCATAAGCTGGGAAGCCTCCCGAGGCGTCCCTTTCACCTTGGCAATCTTGTCATCAACGAACGCCAGTTTTTCCTTCGCTGTTGCCAGGTCGCCGGAAAACACTTTGGATTGTTCAAACTTCTCCCGTGCCACCTGCCTTTTTGGCAAGACATCGGGATTGTTCACTATGCCGGCTTTAAAGACCCAATCCGGTAAGACACCTTCAATCCAACTGTTCAGCGCCTTTCCATTTTGAGCGCCGTCTTCTAACTGTTGGAGATAATGAGCCTGTCTTTCTTCATCCGTTTTGCCCAGCAGGTGTAATTCAGTACTTAGAGCATCCCAAACAATCCCGGCAGAACCAGCAAGCGCGAGGGACTTTCCAGCCCTTCCTCCTATTTTTGATTTGCTCTTTGTTTTGGCTTTGTCTTGCTTGTGATCACCACCCAGCACACTATCTGCGGCTTCACCCAGTATCAGTTCACCCAGCAAACCAGATCCACGGCGTCCTCTGAGCTTACTGGTTGCCATCTTCAGGCCAAGGGCTGCAACTGTTGCCGTTGCAACAAGAGTGGTCAGAGCTCCACCAACTGCAATCAACCCGGCCACAACAGCTGCAATGGTGCCTGCAAGTTTGGCCTGATCCGGATTTTCTCTCACCCAGTCACGCAATGGGGCGAGGAACTCTCGGATACTCTTGGAGACCGCCCGAACAACCGGTAGCATGGTTTCACCAAACTCCGCTTTCAGCGCATACATCTCATTGGAAAGCAGTTGCAGTTCGTTTGCCGTGGTCGCTGATTTTGAAGCGTATTCGGCTTCTGTAGAACCGCGATAGCCTGCATGGTCGTTTTTGGGATCGTACTGACCATCATTTTCAACCAGCTTGTAGGTGTCTTTCAAACGCTGGATGTTTTCAGTCAGACCACCAAAAGCCTTTGCTTCCTCACCAAAAAGCTGTCTTTCAATTGCAAGGCGGCGGTACTTTTCCACCTCCCCAAGCTTTTCAACCACCGTGAGCAAGGTGCCAAAGGCATCAACCTGCATGTCCTTGGCGACCTGGACAGGATCAAGCCCGACTGCCGCAAAAGCCTCTCGCTTGTCTTTGCTCAGCGTATCTGCACCGGTCAGCGTCTTTGTAACATTCGCAAATGTGGTGGCTACAACTTCAGGGGCAAACCCACCGGCCACCATTGACGACCCTAACGCAAGCGTTTGATTTTGAGTAAAGCCTGCTTTCTTAAAACTCCCGGCCACACGCGAGAAGTAGTTAAGCAGATCAGGTGCTATCGAAGACGTTCTGTTAGAAAGGTGGTTCACCGCATCAACGTAATCCGTCAGCCCTTCTAGATCTGTTCCCAGCGCCGTTCTGGTTTTCGCCAGCACTTCACCGGCAAGCGCTCCATCAATGTCAAAGGAAACACCCGCTTTACCAGCAAGCGACGTGAACTGCTGCAAGTCTTCCTTGGCAATACCCGCTGAGCTGCCAGCTGCCTGCAAGGCAAACAACTCAAGCAACGGCATTGCAATTTTGGTCGACATATCAATAGTCGATTGCTTGTATTTCTTCTCTTCAGCCTCATCGGTGAAGTTTGTTTTGGCCTTCACATCGGCAAAAGCTGCTTCCACATCGATCGCGACACCAACGGGGTTGTACATAGCCCGCAAAGCTTGCTTGCTGGCGTAAAAAGCTGCAGCACCGCCAGCTCCAACAGCCGCTGCCTTGACAGCCTTGCCTTTCATGGCCTGCTGTTTCTGGTCCCGCACCTGTGCCGCTTTCTTTTGCTGAGAGAGCTTGGCATTTTGTGCATCGATCGCTTCACTGGTGTTATCTATAGCAGCGGCCAGCTTGCGCTCTTCGGCTGTCAGATCTTTCACGTTCATACCAGCGGAACGCATGCCGGTCTTCATATCGACAAGAGACTTGGAAGCTTTTCTGGTCTCTCTTGAGAGTTTTTCAGCTCCCTCTTCAGCCTGGCCATAGGCCCGACCAACTTTTTTCGCCTCACGCGTTGTGCTGGCAAGCTGTTTGGAAAGGACCTTTGCTTCCTGCCCTGCTTCCCTGGTCTCTGCATTGAGCCCTGAAAGCTGCTCACTCTGCGCAGCCCGAATTGATTTTAGGCCCTGCTCTTCTGCCTTCAGTTCAGCAATAGCAGCCTTCAACCCATCAATAGGTTCCTTAGCTTTTCGCGCCGCTCGCATTTGCTCTTCAAGAGCTTTGCGCGCTGCCTGATTGCTCGCCAGCTGTTTGCTGGTTTCAGCCTGTTCAGCCTTCAGGCGCTGCATACGGTCGGCAAGCAGCATCACCCGATCACTTGCTGCCTCATAAGATCCGGCCAGCAATTTGGCCTGATTGTTCAGTCCTGCCAGCTGCTCGCGCCGACCGGAGAGCGTGTCATAAGCTGCTTTGGTTTTATTCTTCAGGCTGTCCAGCTGGCCTTCCAGTTTCCTGAAGTCCCCGAGCTGGTTCATTTTGCTGTTGAGGGTTTTCACCTCACGCACCCATGGCTCGGCAAACTTCTTTGCGGCCTGCGCACTTGCACCCGTGGTCTTTTGAAACTCGCGGGTCATATTGGAGACCACACGCAAGTTCAATTGGGTTTCAACCTTGCGCATGGCATGCTCCAGTTTGCTTTAATTATCGCCGAGAGGTCTCAAAAGCTTCCCGCTTGATCCTCTGGGCTTCATAAAAATAGTCGATGGCTTTTTGCGGTGACAGCTGTTCCACATGGCTGAGCGGCGTGGATAGGTGAGCGGCAATCTCTGCCGCCACCTGTAGCCAGCTTAAGGTTGTTCCGTCACCGCTTCCGCATTTGGGTCTTCGCCCTCACCCGGTCGCTTATCAGGAGGAAGAAACAGCGGAACCGTTTGCATGTCGCACGCGTTGTAATCATAAAGCTTCAGGCGCTTGATGACAGGCAGGCTCACATCGGCAAGAGCTGCCAACAACACAGCGTTGCTTTCCAGAGTGTCCTTTTCAAACTTCTCGGCTTGAATCATGTCCGCAACAGTGGGTTCGCGAAACACAAGCTCGTTATAGGTCCGCCCATCATGCTCGACAGGCGATTGAAGCTTTACAGTGATCTGATCCATGTCGGTCTCTTAAAGCTGGAGTGCACTGCGGATGCTGTCATATTGCGACACACCGCCAATCTTCACGTCGAAATCATCCATCTCAACAATCTGGGCACCGTCGATTTCCAGTTTCATTGAGTGGACCGAGACCTGATAATCCGTCTCTGATTTATCACCTGGCTTCCAGCCTCCGGCATCGACTTCACGCAGGAAGCCGCGCATATAACAAGTGGCGCTATGAGTGGTGCCGTCCTCATCAACAAACGCCCCAGCGGCGAGAAAATCCTTTTCAACACCAGCTGCCAACCCGAAGAGCTTCAAAGTCTCAGGGTCAAAGGCTGTCATTTTGAAGCTCATTTCCAGCTTCTCATAGCCAAGGACCACATCGCGTTCTTTGATCATGCCGGCATTGCGCATGCTCTCGGTTTTCACCGTGAGCTTGGGAATGGTGATTTCACTTGCGTTGCCCACTTTGGAATCGCGATCCACGAAAATGGTGCAGTTGCGCAAGATGTATTGCGGTGTCTCTTTCATGGGGTTTCCTTAAACGGAGGTGGTCAGAACACCGTTCAATAGCTCGGTGTAATAGGTGATGTTGCGGTGAGCGATGAAGCGGATATCTTCCATGGGAGCAGGCGGTTCAAAGTCCACGGCCAGCGTGATTTTACCGCCTGCCATGGCCTCGTCCGTGTTGCGCTCCATGTCCAGCCAGACCTTACCGCCCAGGATCGCACCTTCAGCCTTCAGCTTGGCCATGAAGGCATTCCCGCTCTCAACCATGAACCGCAGGTTGGCTTTTGAGAACGGCTTGTCGACAAACTCTATGTAGCCCTCACGGATAGCGCCATTGATGAAATCAGCCGTCCGGCGCACAGCCATAAACCGCCAAAGATCATCGCCGCCAGAAAGCCGGTTGCCCCAGGTCTTAAAGCCGTCTCCATGATTGATGATGGTGGCAATGCCGCGCTCATTGAGATAGTCGGTCTGGGAGCCATACGCGATCGGGCGGGACACCGCCGTAACACCGTTGATTGTTTTGTTGGAGAGCGACCACCAGAACCCGTGCGTGCGATCCGTTTTTGCCTGCACACCGCAAAAATACGGCGCTGATGGCTTAAACCGGTTGGCATTGAGATCCGTGTCCCAGTCGCCAGCTTTTGGATCAACAATGAAGATACGCGGGTGGGCATTTACTTCCTTAAAGTTCACCGCGTCTTGATCCGTGCTATCAGGTCCATCAACGATGCCGATAGCCTCAAGCTCACCCAGCACACCGCCAAGCTCAGCAATCACCGGATCGCCAACCGCCCCAATATTGACAGTCGCAGTTGCCCCGTTGCCATCCCCGTTCAAGGTGGCTGTGGCATTGGTGTAACCAGAACCAGCCTTAGTAATCACCAGTTCAGTGACTGCCCCATCTAAGACCATTGCAATTGCCTCAGCCCCGGTGCCATCACCTGCAATTGTAACGGTTGTGGCATCGGTATAACCGGCACCACCATTTGTCACATTGATGGACTGCAGGCCTTTATCTTCAAAGCTGCCAGTAAAGCCAGGAATGGCAATCAGGCGCGGTGTCAGTCCATGAGCCGACTGGCATTTTTTGAGCGCGTGGATACCTGTGAGCGTGGAGGCTTCACCGATCACGTTAGAAAGCGTTGCAGCAGCATCTGCCCCTTCTGCAACACGGATCACAAACACGTAGGTTCCTACCTGTTTAAACACCGCATCAACGCCATCGCGCAGATTTCCGTCCCCGAGCAATGCCGCCTTGCTCTGGTCCCCTAAAAGCAACACCGGCTCATTCAAAGGGAAGGCTTCAGCATCGGCACCTTCAGCAGTGCCAATCAATGCGATGGTAGAGGTCTGGGCAATCTCGATAAGAATGGGATTTTCAGCAGATTCAAAGACCCGCACCCCATGGTGAAAGCTGGTATCAGCCATTCAATTCTCCATAAAAAAACCGGCCACACAGGACCGGATACGGATGAAACTCAAAAGGATGGGAAGCGGCTTAAAACTGCTCTGTCAGTGCAACCACTTCAGGCGGGCACTCCGGCCAGCTGGCATCCTGTGTGAAATCAGTGCCCGGATCTTCAGCAAGTTCCAGGCATTTGGAGCGCATAACACCCACCCAGTCTAGAGCGGCTTTAATGCCGGTCAAGGTGGCTTTTTCATCTTCCGAGCGGCCTGTGTGAACTTTGCCAGCAATGGCAGCAGCAGCAGTTGCCATGTTCATTTGGGTCTCAGCGCTGGCCTGCGCATAGATGCGCTTGCGGCATTCCGCTTTGATTGTTTTGAGGCGAGTGCCTTGTTGGGCTTCCTCAATAGCAGCCTGGGGCACGCCAGCAGCTTTCAAGTCCGCTTCACTCCAGGCAATATAGGTTTTGCCTGCATGTTTCAGGCTCAAGCTTTCAGTCTGTCTGTTTATATCTGGCATAGTTTCGGTCCTAAGAAATCAGGTCAAAAGGGAGATTAGCTAAAGTCTATGGAAGTTCATCAAGGGTGATGTTCATCACATAAGAGCCTGCACGATCATTTCGGCTGATACGCTTTTTCAGACCAGCGCCAGAGGCCGTTATGTTTGAGAAGAAAACGGCAACCGGCCCAGCAGGTCCGAGTACATGACCAGCAGGAG
>NZ_LMCE01000132.1:0-554 GCF_001623285.1 Pseudovibrio sp. Ad26 | reverse complement strand
TCTTCATTCTACACGTGTTTTTTTAAAATAAAAGACTAGATTTTGTAGTTTTTTAGTGGTATATAGGATAGATACCACTATATATAGTATTTAGAAAAAAATCATTTTTCAGCTATTTTATAGATAAAACAAAAATAAATAACGTGTTTTCATCGATATGAAATGACTTACTTATAGAAGATACTGGGATTTCGTCCTATATGCCAATAACGTGTATTATTTTAAACAACAAATACTTGTTTCTTTTATTAACGAAAAAATCATTTTGTTCTCGTGTTATGTTTCACTGATAAATGATGTTTCTCTAAATAAAAAAGCCGACGAACTAAACGATCAAAATTTGATCATTTTTGTTCATCAGCTTCTCCTAAAAATCTTTTTGTTAACGATAAATAGCTGGATTTGTAAAAATATCACTTGAATCGTCACTGCTGGAAGAAAATTCAGTGATAACCGCACCTGTTGCGCCTGCCTGGAACTAGTGTTTGATATTGGGCTCGAACGTGTACTGATCTCTAGCATGAAGAATAATTTCTTTTTTTACTGTATAATAA
>NZ_LMCE01000131.1:0-27207 GCF_001623285.1 Pseudovibrio sp. Ad26 | reverse complement strand
GGAAGGCAAAAGCTCAGCAAGGGCTCTGAGCAACTGGATAGACGCGAATAATTTTGCCAGTGAGAGCCAGATGAAGTGGATCTGCAAGTTCGTTGAGGAAGGCAAAATCAAGAAACCCAAGGGCTATCCGGACAAGGTCAAAACCAAGAATGCCAAAGTGCTTCTTGATAAGATGTTTAAGAAGAAATGGCGGCGAGACTAACAGGGGTTATGCAACATAACGTCGGTCAAGGTCATCCAGACCGAAGGGGACCAGCTGCAAGGAATGAGCGAAGCGAGTGGATGAAGGTGGGCTGGGTGCCTGCTTACAGGTTGCTTTTACGGGCTCGGGCGCAGCACTAAGCCAACCTGCCTCTACAAGCAAAATAGTTACTCAATATAATGAAGCAAAATGCACTCTAAATTTTACAGCTGTAAAATTCTTCAGAAAAAGGCATAGATTACAATGAGATAAGAAATTTCTTATTTGGAGATTTGAACCAACGAACACCTTATTCCTTTGAAAGGGCTTAGTTCCTCCGCGCAAGGCTCCAGATTGTTCTATTAAGATTGAGATCTCCAGTCTGGCCTTTTTCAACCATGCCATTGAAGTACCCTGCAGGTCTAGTCAACCGCTCCGGTTCCCTCAGCACCTTCTCAACTACAACAGCTAGACAAGCGGCAGCGAGCTTGAGCCCAAGCAAACGAACAGCTTTCTGCCAAGCCAACTCACTCAATCCGATTGCAAGGCGTAATGAATTTGCTTCGCCTCTCAGATCCTCCCAACTTCGTATTGGTCGAATGAAATGTTCGGTGGTCATTGTGAGCGCGTGCGCAAGAACTTCAATGGAGATCTCATTATTGCCAGTCGCTTCGTGTTCTATCTCACAAGCGCTCTGATCTTGCTCTGACACTGCAGGCTGATCTTCAGGCAGGCTCTCACATTGTTGAAGTTCACTCGCTGCACTATCTAGCACCTCTTCATACAGCTCAGACAAGAAAGTCATTTTATCAGCTGCGGCTTGAGGTGATTCCATAATGGCAACAACACGTTGCTGAAGTTCTTCAGCTTGAGCTAACTCGCCCTGGTTCGACAGCTCAGCACAGGCATCATTGATTGCCCGCACTAAACCTTTGCTCTTACGTTTTAAAGCCCTCTCTGCCTCAAGATGGGTCTTGTAATCATCAGCTCGCTTGCGCAGCTCATCAAGTCTTTTGCAAGCTGGTGAGAGATCCAACCCATAGGCTTCACCTAGGCTATTCTCAAAACGCCGACCATTCCCACTGTCTTTGTATGCAAGCAGGCCAACTTCAACCAGTTTCTTGAGGGCTCTCATAACTGATCGCTCACTACGGCAAACATAGTCCGCTAGTTTTCTATTCGAGATGGCAACCACAGGTGATTGTCCTTCACCCAAATCCTTCTCTTTGACTAGTCCCAAGAGAATATCAAGCACATGATAGGCTGTGCCGGTAACACCCAAGACTGGACATACCCGCTTCACAACAAGCGAAAGTGTAGACTTACTAATTTGAGAGGGTAGGGGAGAACTAGCAAGTTTTTGGCTTGCCAAAGCATTGGCGTTTAGCTTGCGAAATCTCGTAATCGTTTCTGTTTGCAGCATTTTCCTAATCTCATTTCTACTCATATGAGCAACGAGAAAGCTATCAAAACGCCACAAAAACTACCCAACTCAAAGGAAAAGAGTTGATTCGTTTATGTTTCAGCACTAAACTGCAAATTGCTACATATGAGTTGAGTGCTTTACAGCGCTTTATTCTATTCAAGGGCTTGCTTTTGCAAGCCCTTTTACTTTGTCTAGGTCACTGTTCGTCGTCCTGCTCTTCAAACTTTACCAATAACGCTGGGATCTGTTCAGCCAAGAATGAGCTGAACTCAGCGCCACGCTTCCCCTGAAATGCGAACTTCATGCCTGCTTTGCTTTCCTTCAGCAATAGTACCGGCTTTCCATCCTTATCAAGGATTGTGTTTGTGCTGCTATCAGAAGCACCCTTTTCACCAGTCTTCGCATAAGAAAAAACAATGTTAAAACGCTCTTCTGAGCTGCTTGTCTTCCATTTCTCTGAACCAGTAAGCCTTGCCAAGCCCTTACTCTGGTTTGAGCTGAAGCGCACAAAAATCTCACTCAATGAGATCCATTTCGGTCGCCCGATCTTGGGCGCCGGTCCAATTTTCGTGATGAGATCTTCGGGAATTGCATCGGCAACCTTCCTATAATGAGATACCGCAGCGACAGACTTCACCCCAATAGCTTTGGCAACCGTTTGATTAGGAAACTCCTTGCTCAGTCTCTTCACAAAAAGAGCGGTCTCGATAAAGGAAAGGCTCTTACGCTCATGGTTTTCTTTACCTTGAGCAATAACTAGTGCCTCATCGTTGAGATCCTCATCGATGATCGCGAGAACACCAATACCGAGTTCTCGGCAAGCTCTCCATCGTCTACGACCATAGGCAATTTCATACCGATCCGGCTGCTCCAGCTTCGGTCGTACAAGGATTGGAACCTTCTGCCCATCATGCCGAATACTATCTTTGAGATCTTCATAGTCTGGATCATTCTCGACAGACATTCGATCCGCAATCGGTGACGGCTCACACAAACTGGACTTTAGATTGACAACTCTTTTTCCGCCTTTGTCTCTAGCAGGGATTGCGCTCGTTGCAGCCTGCTTAAGCAATCCTTCAGGGCCGTTAGGCGGCACAACCCGTTGACTGATCAGGGTGTTGGACGTTGCTCCTGCTGGTTTAGCGGGTGTCTTCCAGGCATCTTTGAATTTTGAAACTTTAGACATCAGATACGTCCCCATCCCTTCAACACAATTTCTTCAATCTCGCGATTGGCAGCGTTCATTGCTTCAAGACCACGGTTAAAGGTTCCACGGTTGAAGTCTTTACCCTGAGATTCATAGATTGTTGAGTTTGAAAGACCCGATTGAGATACTGCTGCTGACTTCGGCATCGGGTGATCGAGCACATTGTCGAGCCGATCTCGCATCATCTCAACAATTGAGTTCATAGCGGCATCATTGGATTCATAACGCGTAATCAAATAGTGCATGGTGCGGCCTGTGTATTTAGCACTTTCACCTACCAAATGAACGCTATTTTCCAACGTCTCTAAGTGAACCCCGAGCGCAGTCAGGTACTGGTGCATAGACTTGATATCCAACCATTCAGGCTGGATTGTAAGTAGTAAGTGGTTCGAAGCGCCAATTGTGGCTTGTGAAGCAAAATGGAGAGCAGGTTGCGTGTCACACACGACGATATCATAGTCGTCCTTTACTTCTTCAAGGACGTGGCGTAGCCGCTGATAATAGTGCAGGGCTGCATAACCTGTATCTTCAATGTGCTGCCATTGCGCCAGCTCTTGTTCGATTTCGTCGATGCGGTCTTCTATCAAACCAGGAGTATTTAGCTCCGCCTGCAACTCCGGTACGCGCTCTTGCATTGCCGCGCTATAATGATGCGCATTGGTCATCACACGAGGCGTATCTTGCTCCCACTCAGTCATCCACTGACCACCGAGACAAATGTCGATACCTTCAAAGTATGTTTTCTGGATTACTCTGCGAATAGAAAGAGGATTTTCATATCTCAAAGCAGCGTTAATTGATTGATTTTCCTCAATTAACACTGGTTGATAGCCAAAGATTGTTGATGCAGATCCTTGAGGGTCAAGATCTAGAAACAACACACGGTATCCGCGAAGGGCTGCATATTGAGCGAAGTGTACCGATGTAGTTGTCTTTGCAGATCCACCCTTAAAGTTTACAAATGCCATGATGGCGAGTTCTTCATCAGCTGAACGGTGAGGCAGGTATCTTTGACGCTTTTCTGGCGTATCAGCCACCCTTCGAGCCGCCTCTTCGCGAATTGCACGAAGGTTTGAAAGGGAGTAGGAGCGATAACGGTTGCTGGAATCTCGCGAAATATCGAGTTCAAGCTCTTTCGCCAAAGTGTTAACGTAACTTGGCGAGCATCCAAGCAGTTCTGCAGCTTCGCGGGGCAGATAGGTTCGTGTAACCTTGTGAGAAAATGGATCTGTAGCCCTGAGCGCTGTCGCTTCAATAACCTCAGCCAGACTATCGCGGTCACTGACGACTTGCGTCAACAAGGTGTCCTGCTCCATGGTATCTTGCTCTAAAACGCTCATTGTTAAGATGCTCCAAAAAAATGAACTAAACATCGGAATGAGCAGATATGAGCGCTAGAGCAGGGAGTAAGTCAACAAGTTAATGGTTAACTCAGATTAACACTTATGGCAATCAATCACTGACAGCCGTTATTTTTCATTATAGATCAATGGATTAATACACTTTTGTACTGCTGGTTGCTGAGGGGCCACCCACAACAAAAATCTGTGCGCTCTCGTATAAAATTCGACAGAGAATCGGGATTTCGTTCCTCTGCAAAGAAAGCATGGTCTGAGATGAAGTGAATGTTTGCATTCGTAAGCTGCTCATCAAATGATTTAATGTTTTGTGGCCCACCGACCTTTCAGCCATCATTTTCTAAAGCCACTATAGCGGCTTTGCCGCTATTCAACATGAGTTTAAGTACGTCTCGTTGAGACGTTCCGTTTATTTGAATTCTATAAGAGAATCTAAGTGTGAAAGAGTTGTATTAGATACGTGACTGCCGTTTTTGTCACCCTTGCATGCCATTTCATTGTCTATTTAGAAGGTCAGCTGGCTTCCGTTTTCCTCGTGAGATGCACCTGGAGGGGACGTCTGATGCGAATGTGGAGCTCCCTCGACGCTACCCATAAGCCGCTCTAGCTCTTTGTTTAAGGCAAGTGCTATCGGAGTAAAAACTTCCCTTCGCTTGTCGGCCATAGGGTCATCATCTTTGCCTGTAATCTCAGTCAAAATCCTTGAGTGACCGTCAGCCGTTCCTTGCACGGTAATGCGTCCTAGCTCACCTAGATTCTCATGGCACAAATACCAGGCAGGGCTCCCATCTGGTAGGCCTAAAAGGCCCCAAGCTGCAAAAGTGGCCAAAAATCAGAACAATTAAAGAACATGCTGGGTGACTGTCGTTAGTATCTCGGAGTATGAGATGGTAAGATGCGGACATTGCTGCCCTTCGCTGCAACGCAGAAAACTCTGATCAGTGAGAGGTGGCGGCTAGCGTCGAGGGCCAATACCGGACATTTGAATGCTTCCATCAAGAGTTGAAGCTGTTCGCAAAGCAGATACACTGTGAGAACAATCTTTCATGGATGTATTTGACTACTATGCAAGACGTAAAGTTAGTTCCTGTGCTTGCACCACCTGCCACAGTATTTCTAAACTCACGCACCTTTGTACTTGCATTTCCAGATGAGGCTGATATTCGGAAATGCTGCGTTCCAGCGGACGATTTTTTCAAGACGAAGAATCGAACCAGTATGTAGGACCACAAAATGGAATTCCCTAGCTCAGCACTTCCACAGCATCGTAGCTTTATTTCACAGGCCATTCTCAAGTTCAAAAGCGACAAGCGCATTGTAGGCTTGGCATGCTCCGGCTCATACAGCGATAACACCCTAGATGAGTATAGCGATTTAGATTTTGTCGTCGCCGTCGATCCTCTCCATTACGAAGAAGTATTTACAAAGCGATTTGAAATGATCGCCGAGCTCGGCGACCTTGTGTCTGCCTTCTCAGGAGACCATGTCGGAGAACCCAGACTTGTAATTGCGCTTTATGGCCCAGATGGACTACATATTGATTTTAAGTTTGCCAAAGCGAACGATATCTCCGACCGCGTGGATGAACCAACAATTTTGTGGGAACGAACCGGCCAACTCTCTGAGGCTTTGGCTAAGGGGCATGGTGTCTACCCTAGGCTTGATGAACAGTGGGTCGAAGACAGGTTTTGGACTTGGATGCATTATTGCGCGGGAAAAATTTGTCGAGGCGAGTACTTTGAAGCCTTGGATTTCCTGAGCTTCATACGAGTGCAAGTTCTTGGGCCATTAGCTTTGCAACAGGCTGGTTACGAGCCAAGAGGAGTAAGGAAAATTGAATTCGTGCTACCCAAGTTTGCCATGCAGCTTCTTTCAACCGTATGCCAACCTAAAAAGGGACAACTGAAGCTTGCCGCTGAAAATGCAGCCTCCATCTATCTAGACATGAGAAGTTCGGAAGTTTCAACACAAGACAGAGCAAAACAGATTGCATTGTCTGCACTACAAAAAATCTAGGCTTTCAGATTTTTTGTGCGTTAAACTGATCGGCTATTAGATCGAGTTTATTCTACGGAAGGTATTTCTAAACAGTGCCTTCCGTTCCCTGCTGCAAGATACGGAGACGTTGGGGATGTTCGAGTGAATAGCACGTTTACCCGCAAAGGCGCTTATCGCAATCTCTACAGACAGGCGTAAGTTGGGTGAGGTCACTCCGAGGTTGAAGTCGAGCATTGACTAGCGCTGTCTAAGTTTGTCAAATGTTGCACTGGTCACGCAGCAACATTTCTGTACTGGGCCATGAGCGGACCTTCGGACGTTTCCATCAAGGGTTGAGTACAGCTTAGGTAAAGTGTTACGCAATCTCTGAAACAAGATTTCTTTAAAGTGAGTCCTCAATATGAGGCAACAACATCTCTACTTTTAACCTCGATCAGCTAGCGGGGGATTGCCACCTGCCTGCCTCACCCAGCAGCATCCTAGAGTGTCATACCTTGAACTACTCAGAAGTTCCTGAGCTATATTGGTATTTATCGGAATCTGAGGTGCCCCCAAGTGCGTTGTACCCCGGCTTCGACGGTTGTGCCACTGAAGCAAGAAGATTTGAAGAAAGCAACGCTGTTAGTTCTTGCAACATTTGTGTCTTGCATAGTGTCAAGTTCGGTTATTGGGCAAAATGCTGCGCAGTATGATTATCTATCTGCGCTAGACTTTGCAACAGAGCGGTTATTTACGTGTCAGAAGCATTGCTACAGAGATATTCCGGAATGAATAATCTTCCGGAGTGGTCTTCAAAAGGGTTTCTGCTGTCTTGTAGATCTGGTCTAACAGATTTGCTTTTGATGGTGTATCGGGGAGATTTCCACGCAACACTGCTTGAGTGAATGCCCGGAAGAAGTTGACATAATTGGTAGCATAGCGATCCAGATCTTTGTCTTGCTTGTAAGCTTCAACAAAGGGGACTGGCACTTCATAGCTTTCTGTTCGATCCAGCGTGTAAAGACCGGCCAGATTATACGCTGAGTTCGTTAAAGGGGATGTCAGCTCTTCCAGACTGCGGAAATAGACTGGCTGATAGTATCTCTCATATACTTGCGAGGAAATATTGCCGAGTTTGACATGCGCTAGAAGAGCGTCGTTGAGAAGGTCGAACAGGCCGTCGCAGGTGCGGAGTTCATTTGTACAGCCGAAGACCTGAACCATAAGCTTGCCGCCTGATACAAGTTCGTTCGCCCGGGCGGTTAAAAAGGCTGCCATGTCATCTTCGGCTTGCTTAGCAAATATCTTACTCTCTTTTTCTGTGACGTGACCGTTTGCCCGCCTTTTGCCGGGGCCGTTTGGCAATACGTATCCGGGCAACTTATCAAGCGGGCGTTCGGACAAGTAGCCGATTGAGTTGAAGGTAGTGGCGACATGAACGCTGTCTGCTGGCAGTAATTGATCATACATCGATCCGCCAACGGCTGCTGATGAGACCCGCTGTGAGCCGAATGTCGATTGTCCGTCAGGTCTTAAACCAAGAAATAACTTAGAATAATCATTTGTCGGCAAATCAGAATGGATCGTCAGAAACGGGCGGTCTGTCTGCTGCATTGTCTTGCCGATGAGGTGACGCATGACAGAAATAGAATTGCGTCCTTCAGAACACCCAAAGTCTGCAAAGGTAACTGGTCCTGAGCTTTTTTCTAAGGGCAGACTTGAGAGAGTGTCTTCTAACCAGGGTAGGACGGCTGCGATTTGCTCCCACTGTGGGGCGGAGTTGGCATCGTAAAAACCGCCGCCAGCCATGCCGGTCATGCCTGTTGGGCGACGCTGTGTACCCACTGTCTCTTGATCAAGATTTGTCATAAATTTCTCCTGAAAATCGCTAATATTGCGTCGGATCTATAATGTGGTTTCTAAATGTATCAAGCGTTTAAATGGCATATGCTTAGAGCATGTCGCGTTCATAAGCTGATGTGTTCACCAAGCGCGCGCGCGAGTACGTTTCCTTTATGTCAGCGGAACGCATGTGAGCTGCGAACAGCGGCAGCCCGGTGAGAGCGAGTCCTCCGACCAGATTACCGATCACGACCGGGATCTCATTCCAGATCAGATAATCGAGAATGGAAAAGTCTCCACCCAGTATCAGCGCCGTTGGAAACAGGTACATGTTGACCACCGAATGCTCGAAGGTCATTGCAAAGAACAGCATGATCGGCATCCACATTGCGATGACTTTTCCGCTGACCGAGGTGGAGACCATTGCGCCAACCACACCAAGGGATACCATCCAATTGCACAGGACGCCGCGGATGAAGATAGTCATCATGCCGCCCATGCCATGTTCCTTGTAGCCCACCGTGCGGTTCTTACCGATGTTCGCGATGACCTCGCCAACATGATTGACTGGTGCTGAGAAACCGTAGGTGAAGATGACAGAAGTTAGAAAAGCGACCAGCAGGGCGCCTAAAAAATTGCCGATGAAAGTAATCGTGATCGCCTTTACCACACCGCTAAGAGTGACGTGGGGCCGCCTGTCAATCCAGGCCAACGGGGCAAGAACGAATATTCCGGTAACAAGATCGAACCCCATGAGATATAGCATGCAAAAACCAACAGGAAACAGGACAGCCCCTACGATGGGGAAGCCGGTTTGCACGCCGACGGTGATTGCAAAGACCGCAGCAATTGCCAGAATTGCGCCAGCCATGAAGGCCCGGATCATCAGAATTCTTGGGTTTATGAAGATTTTTTCCTCACCCACGTCAATGATCTTTTCGACAAAGATGCGCGGTTCGTTATAAGACATTCCAAATCTCCATGTTCTATAAACCAACTACTCCCAAACAATGGTGCGGGCAGCACTCTTCCACCTGCTAGATGTTTGGGTGATACGGACGTTGAGCGGACTTCATCTGCTTCGTGCCATGCTTTCCTCCGGGGTTTGGGTTTCAATCACCTTTGGTGCTTTATGTCTGGTGACAATCAATATGCCCACCACGATCAGGCTGAGATTGAACATGAAATAAGATCCGAAACCTTCATCGAAGAATATCCATGCCAGCAATACAGTTATGGGTGGGCCTAAGAAAAAATAGCTCTGCGAACGTGAAATATCGCCGCTTCGTATGAGAATATAAAAAAGCACCCAGCTTCCTAGAGAAAGAACAACGCTTAGCCAAAGTAATGATCCAAGCAGAGGGACGGACCAGTTGATGACCATTGGCTCGAAGGCAAGCATTAGTCCAAACACGGGGATGAGCGCACTTAAATGCTGGATCAGTGACCCTGTCATCAGGTTCATGTGCGCTATAAATCGCTTTTGGTAGAGCACGCCTGCGACCATGCTGAAAAGACACAGGACTGTAAGCAACACCCCGCTATAGGTGTTATTATCTAAATTGGCTTTTTGGTTGACGACGAGCAGGACACCTATTGTCCCGAGCAACAAGCCCAGTATCAGTTTGAAGCTGAATCTTTCGCCCAGAAAAGCGATTGCCCCCACAGAGGCGAGTGCTGGATGCAGTGCCATAATCAGGCCAACTGTGCCTACATCCATCCCCCATTCATATGCGATCAGCATACCTGTGAAGCAAAATCCGTGTATGAGAATTCCGGTCACGCAGACATGGAATACTTCTATCGGTTTATTGTGCCACTCAGCCTTGATTAAAAAAATGATGCTTAAGAAAAGCGGAACTGGAGCGGCTAATCGCAGGGTTTGAAACGTAAACGGATCTGTATATGCGATGCCGATTTTCGATGCCACATACCCCGAACTGTAAAGAATGACGAACAACAGCGGTAAAACCTGATTAGCAATTACCGCCGGGTTCGGTCTTTGGCGTGGAGGCATATATTTGTTTCCAGTTCGCTTTCCGTGATTGAATAAGAGGTTAACCAGCTGTTATTTCATCACAATCTGCCGCTGCCAGATATTCACGGAGGTAGCTTTTGAAATCAGGTGGAATTTCGGCAGTTGCAATTTTGCCGTGTTCGCCCGACGCTTTGGCGTGAATGACTGTCAGCTGGCCTCTGGAAACATCTTCTTCGCGGCCATCGCTCAGCTTTTTACAGATGAAAAAATTAAGCACCAGTGACTTTGTGCCAATCCGGCCAACATTTATGGCGATGAGTATCTCATCGCCAAAGGTCATTGGTCGCAGAAAATCGCAGTTCACTGAGAGGATCGGCCACTTTTGATCTTTGGCCGGATCGCAGATACTCATTCCGCCTTGCTGGAAAAACCTCGTCTCCGCAAATTCTACATATCGAAAGATATTTGAAAAATGCGCGATGCCTGCCATGTCTGTTTCGCAAAACTCTACATTTTTGGAAACAGAAAACAGCTTCGCATTTGATGACACTTCAATGTCTTTAAGCATTATGCAATCCAATCAAGCTGTTTCGCGGATGACACGCTTTAGTTTTTTCCCTGTGACCCCTTCGTTAGACCCGGGAGAAACCTGCTTGATTTCAGTGATATCCGGAAGGTTATTCTGGTTGGAATATACGAATATTCTCTGCGCGATATCTGCGAAAGGCAGGCCTTCTTTGATTTCTGCTTCAACCTTTAAAGTTCCTTCAAGTTCGCCTTGGACCACTGTACAATCGAAGATCTCAGGAATATTTTTCAAAAAGGCCTCTTCGAGCTGGCAGCTATAGTAGGTTTTGCCGCCCAGCAGCATCGAATCGCTTGTTCTATCAACGTGGTAGTAAAGGTCATTCTCGCCTTTGTAGATTAGGTCTCCAGTAAGCCAGTAGCCGTCAAGAATGGCGTCTGCGGTCGCCTCTTGATTCTCCCAATACCCTGAAGTCACACTCGGTGATTTAACTCCAAGCCTGCCGACTACGTCATAATCGGTGATTTTTTTGTCCTGTTCATCAAAGAGCGCGACTTCGATCCAGGAAAATGGTTTACCCACACAGCGGTTGTAGTTGTTGGTCTTAAGCGTGTGGATGTTTCGAAAGATCCCAAAAGCGAATTCCGAAGAGCCCAAGTTATCAATAAACAGAGCACCATTTACGCGTTTTCCATCCTCATAACGATGACCGTATTGAAGCATTTTTCTGACATGAGGCTCATGACATGCATCCGCAGTACTCATCCATATATTGATGGAGGCGAGGCGGTCTGGATCAATGTCAATCCGACACAAATCAACATAAACACTAGGGAATGCGAACATTATTGACGGCTCAAAAGTCTCAATTGCCGCCGCTATCCCTTCAGGAGATTTATCTGAAGTGACAATCAGATGGTTCATACGCATTATGTTGCTCATCAGCATTGTGATGGCAGCCGCATGTGAGATCGGTGCAGCCGATAACATAGCATTGCCGAGCTTCTTACCAAGCTGCTTCTTGACCCCGTAAATTATCGACTTTTGACTAAAAGAAACCGCCTTGGGAAGACCCGTCGTACCGGAAGTATGACTAATGAGAACAGTATCATCATCCAAGTGATCATAGGTTTCACAGGGAAGCGAGAAAGGTTGTTTTTCCACCTCAATGATATCTGTTGTTGGACATTCGAAATTGGCGTTGTAGGTGAGGATCTCACCCAGCCTTTCCCCTTCAGAAACAAGCAACTCAGGCTTGATCTTTGATAGATACTTACTCGCAATTTCCGGAAAAACTCCGCCATTTAAAAATGCAGGGATAGCTCCGATCTTCGTTAAAGCGAGGTAGTGAAGATAATAGGAAATGCTATCATCTAAATATAATGCGACAATGGATTTCGCCCGTATACCCAAATGCCAGTAGCAAGATGCTATATGGTTTGCTTTCGCTACCAGGTCATTTAAGGAAAATGCCCAAGCTTGTCCCTCAATATCAATGTGAGTGACTGCTGTACGTTCATTATCTACTGCTAACTCGTGGACGCGAAAAAGAAAATTTCCAGCCCCTATCGTTGGGTCATTAGCTATTTCACTTATCAGAGAATCCTTGTCCTCAGCGCTGTCGCCGTTTGTATTTTCCGCCTTGCGCAACATGTGCCGTTTTAATTTGCCCGTTTCGGTTTTGGGCAAACTGTCAACAAAGATAATCGATCTTGGAAATTTGTATGGTGATATAGTGTTCTTCACATGCTCTTGTAACGCCTCAACTAAGCTCGGTGCTTTGCTATTCTTATCGGCCAGAACGACATGCGCGCGGACGATACTTCCTCTATCTGGATCTGGTATACCTACAACTGCACATTCTCGAACGGATGGATGTGAAAGCAGTGCTTCTTCAACTTCAGCAGCAGCTATATTGTAGCCAGACGAAATAATCATATCGTCTGCTCTAGAAACGAAGTGTAGCTTTCCATCCTGATCTTTGCGGAAGAAGTCGCCGGTGATGTTCCAACCATCTTTGACATATTCGGCCTGTCGGTCATCATCCATATAGCGACAACCTGTTGGTCCACGGAAACCCAACCAGCCCGGCTTCCCAATCCCGACAGGTTTCATACCATCATCAAATACTTCAACCTCGTACCCCTCAATTGGCCAGAGGCCAGCAGAGCCTGACTGAAAGTCTTCCAGGCGGGTTGAGATGAATGTGTGTAGTGCCTCGGTTGACCCCATCGCATTTATGATTGGAACGCCTATACGATCTTGCCAGTGTTCTAACACTGGTTGCGGTAAGTTCTCACCAGCGGATACAGCGCAACGTAAAGTCTTGAGAAGTTTGCAGTTAACTTCTTCAGAAAGCATAACTTTGTATGCTGTTGGTGCGGAGAAGCAGACAGTTGCATCATACTGGCCGATAAATTCTGCCAGATTGAATGGTGACGTCTGCTCCAACAAAACGGCAGCTGCGCCAAAGCGTAACGGGAACACCGCCAAACCGCCCAAACCGAAAGTGAATGCCAACGGAGGTGTACCTATACAGACATCACCTGGCACAATTTTCAGGACTTGCCTTGCAAATCCATCAGCAATTGCAAGGATATCGCGATGGCGATGCATGGTGATTTTAGGCTTCCCGGTCGTGCCGGATGTACTAGCTAGCAGTGCAATGTCGTTCTGAGAGGTTTTAGCTGCCTCATACTTAGTCGATTTGAAGATTGCCTTAGCATTCACAGTCGCTTTGTCGTCAATGATTGCCGAAAATTCCGCAATTTTAAGATCAGGGCGTGTGTTTCTATCCAACAGGCTTAGCTCTTCATCTAAACCTTTTTGGCAAAGAACCAAATCTACCTTAGCCCTATCGATCAAGATGCTCAGTTCGCCCGCACGCATGAGCGCAATGGTATTGAAAGCAACTGCACCAACCTTCAAGATTGCCAAAAAGCACGCCACCATCATTGGGCAGTTTCTCGACCTAATCATGACCCGGTTCCCAGGCATGACGCCGAAATCTTCACTGAGAACTCTAGCAATCTGATTTGAAAGATCTCTAAGCTGCTGATACGTCAATGTACCATTTGAGCCGATTAAAGCCGGATGTTCGCCGAACCCCCGCTCCACTAAGGCATCAACTAGTTCAACTCCTACGTTTAACTTCTTTTGATATGGGTAAAGATCAATTTTAAATTCTGGCTGTAGTTCAGTTACTGGAAGATTATTGTTGACAAATTCGTCAACATGCCCTGTTTCGAGCAACATTTTCATCAGCCTCCTAAATAATAATATTTATAATATTACTCTTATGTAAAATATATAATTTAGATTTGATAAGATCAATTCAATACTATCGTTATCGATATAATACTTGTTTTTTTATGATCAAATTTCAAGAACCAAATAAATGAAATGTTTTCATTTTTAAATTCTAATATTCTAATTTAGAAACTCTACGGTAATATGTGGATATAAACCCCGAGGGTGACTGATGAGCCATGCACGAAAAACGACCAATCTAGCGGAAATGAACACCTCAAGTCGGGCTCAACGAATTGTTGTAATTGGTGCAGAAGGACATGTTGGAACGACGATATGTGCTGCGTTACCGGACCATCACGATGTGATTAAAGTTGGACGTAACAGTGGTGACGTAAATGCAGATATCTCAGAGAGATCCTCTATTGATGCCATGTACAAAGAGATCGGAAAAGTAGACGCTGTTGTTCTGGCTGCTGGTGCGGTTCATTTCTGCCCTCTCGAGCAATTCCCTGAAGATAAATTTTTATTTAACCTCACGCACAAGGCAATGGGCCAGATCAACTGCGTACTCGCAGGCCTAAACTATCTCAATGACGGCGGGTCGTTTACCCTATCAAGCGGTATTCTGGATAGAGACCCGATCCGAATGGCAAGCGGTGCAGCTGCTGCCAATGGTGCTATCGGCGGATTTGTGAAGAGTGCGGCGATTGAAATGCCACGTGACACTCGGATTAACGTTGTTAGCACGGGGCTCCAGGACATTTCCGTCGAACGATATGGAAGCGTTTTTCCTGGTCATACTCCAGTCTCATCGGAAAGGGTCGCAAATGCCTATCTTAAGTGCGTTGAGGGAGGCATTAACGGACAACTGGTGACCGTAGACTAAGGTGTTTGTAAGCAATGCTGCATGGGGGGGCAAAGTTTGAAATTTAAACTCGTAAGCTATAATTTATGTCCTTTTGTGCAGCAGGTATTTATAGCCCTGTCGTTGAAAGGCCTCGATTTTGACATCGAATATATCGACTTGTCGAACCCTCCAACATGGTTCACAAAAGTTTCCCCGCTAAAAAAAGTGCCAGTTCTTTTCGCTGGTACAAATCAGGTGCTGTTTGAATCTATAGCAATAATCGAGTTTATTGAGGATTACGCTGAGCAAAAGACATATCCGTCGGACTTGTTTGAACGATCCCGTGACCGTGCGTGGATTCAGTTCATTAACCAGCTGATGTGGAGTCTGTATGATCTTTCCGTAATGGGGAGTGAGGAAGAATACGGTTCAACTGTAGGAACGCTTCATAAAAAGCTCGATGAACTGGAAGCTGCCTCGCACGGTGGGAAGTACCTTTTTGGCGATTCATTCTCGTTCGTAGAAGCCGCAGTAGCGCCATTACTTCTTCGCTTGAGTTATATTGACGAAATAGCCCCCGGTCTTCTTGACGAAGTACGTCATAGCAATATTTGCAGAGTCAACAACCAGTTAATGGCTGACGCAAACGTTCAACGCTCAGCTCACAGTGACCTAAAACAGGCTTATTACAAATTGCTCGGGAAGCGGCAGGCGTACTTGTCCACTTTCCTGCCTGAGAAATTCAAATCAGCTGAAAGCACGCCTTTAAGATATTGATCGGCACCAAATTACAATTTGCCAGGACAACACATTTTCATCTCAAAACCGCAGTTTTTTTTCTGAGTCATGCGAGCCATAGAAAATTGGAAAAAGTAATATGACGTCCACTAAAGTATTTGAAAAAACCAAAAGGTCTACAATTAAACGAGCCCCTGAATACGCAGATTACAGCGAGCAAGCAGTCTACGATATATTGGATAGCGGGTATATGTGTACGATTGCGTTTGTACTCGACGGCAAGCCCTTCTTAAATCCCACACTTTACTGGCGCAAAGGTAATTACGTCTATTGGCATGGTCTAGCTGGCAGCAAGATGTTGCTTGAACAGGCCAAAAAAATTGATGTTTGCTTCAATGTAAGTCACCTGGACGGGCTGCTTTTAGGACGCTCAGCTTTTCACCATTCTGTAAATTATCGCTCGGTCACGATCCATGGCAAATCAGAGCTGGTTGAAGACAGTAATGAGAAGATGGATGTCGCATTTGAATTCGTCGAAACATTATTTCCTGGTCGCCGCTCAGAGTTGCGTGAACATAAAGAAGAAGAAATCCAAAAGGTTAAGTTCATGCGTTTGCCAATTGAGGAAGTATCCGTAAAGCATCGCTACGACAACTCTGTCATGGATATTTTGAGAAGGCAGCAGAGCAACGCACTTAAGGAGTATGGTCCTGAAGGTGTAAACCCCCACTGTTGGACAGGAACAATTCCAATTCGCACAATACTTGAAACACCGATTCCAGATACTGCTACTGATCCAAACATTCATTCGCCTGATTATTTGTCCCAATCTAAATTCAAACGCGAGTTCTGAGGCAAGTTGAAGTCTAGATCACTACCAAGGAGGGAATGAGGTGAAAATAGTTGTTATTGGTGCAAGTGGAGATATTGGTCGAACGGTTTGTAAAGAGCTCAGCAAGAGACACGAAGTTATTAGAGTTTGCCGCAGTTCTGGTGACTATCAGACTGATATGACTGACATGACATCTCTTGAAAAGCTATTTAATGCGATTGGAGAAGTGGACGCTATCGTAGTGACAGCAGGCTCTGTTAAATTTGCAAAATTGCAGGAAATTTCTCAAGCTGAATTTATGTATGCACTCTCCGATAAAGTCATGGGCCAAGTGAACGTTGTTCTCGCAGGTATGAGTTATGTCAGAGATGGTGGATCCTTCACCCTAACAAACGGGCTATTGGATCAACATCCTGTTCCAAATGGTGTTGGCGCTGCGACAGCAAATGCTGCACTCTCTGGTTTTGCAACAGCTGCAGCGATTGAAATGCCTCGCAACATTAGACTGAACGTCGTGAGTCCAGGCCTCATGGACATTTCCTATGAGCGCTATGGAAAAACCCTCAAGGGGCACGAACCAGTTTCTTCAAAAATTGTCGCCGCAGCTTATGCGAAAAGTGTTGAGGGATCCGCTTCTGGGCAACGTATTATAGGAGAATAAAATCAAGGAAAGAGATCTCTACTTGCCTCACATTCTTACTTGCAAACCCAATTCTAAAATGTCCTTTTGGAGGCCTTACAACGATGCGGTGTTTATTTGTCCAGATAAAATGCAAACCAGGATCGTGGCGTAGTATCGCAAATGAGATTGCCATCAAAGAACTACATTCCGAGATTTATTCGATCAACGGTGAATATGACATCATGACAAAAACATATTTGGAAGATTTCAACGAAGCACCAAACCTTGTTTCCAAAATGGTGAGCGATATCGAAGGCATTGAAAAGACTTCAACTATGTTCGCATTCGATCCATTCTGAGCGTTAGTTTTATCGCCAGTTGGCAGTCCAGATATAGAGATGATCAACACTGGAGAAATGGAATTGGGATTAAATTATTTTGAGATAAACGCAGATGCCGTAAATTCACTCCTCTCCATCAAAAAGCAGGTCCCTGCAATTGAGGAAACCCTGAAAACTTTGGTGGAGTTGCGTGTTTCACAAATCAATGGCTGCGCATACTGTGTAGATTTGCATTCAAACGAAGCTAGAAAAGCTCATGTTCATCAACAGAAACTGGATTGCTTACCGGTGTGGAAGGAGAGCAACCTTTTCTCACAAAGAGAGTGCGCTGCCCTCAGTTGGGCAGAAAGCGTCACGATAATCTCTGAGGAACGTGAATCTGAGGGCAATTTGAACCTTCTATTGGAGACCTTCACGGAAAAAGAAGCCGTAGATTTGACATTCATCGTATGCGCAATGAATGGTTTGAACCGCCTTGCTATAAGTTTTGGCGACAAACCCAAAAGTTCAGTTTCTAAATAGATTTCTCATAGGAGCATGATCGTGCTGTCGGTGTCTCGTAAATCAAATTTCAGTTTGCCCAACGTATTGAACTCGGGCGCTATGTCGCCTTAGAACGCAGGATATGCGAGGGGCATTCTACTTAAGATATGTAACGTCAACATTTGCCCATCACTTCTGAATTGCAAACTTGCGGGATCTGAGCATTGCCGCGATTACGTGTGTAAAGCATCCGGCTCTGTTGCAAACGTGTCTTAGAGCGCAATTTGTGTGACTTCAGGGCTATCTTATTAGATTTTATCGCTCTGAAGATGGTTTTCGAGCATGGTCATAGCTTCAGATAGAGCACTTGGGCCAATTCCGAAGGCCCGCTCAACGAGGCGGGCTTCACCCAGAACATCCTTCGAGAAGTTGAAGGCACCAGCCTGACCTTTGCGCAGTGCCCGCATTACTTCAAAGCCTTTGATCGTCGCATAGGCGGTCTTCATGGTTTTGAACCCGCGTACAGGTTTGATGAGCTGTTTCAGTTGCCGTGATCAGCTTCGATGATATTGTTCAGATACTCCACTTGGCGATGTTCAGTGTCCGTGGGGCATTTTCCTTCTGCTTTCAACTCGGATATAGCAAGGCCATATGTTGGGGTAATCCCCCCGTTATTTGATCAAGTTAAAAGTAGAGATATTGTTGCCTCATATTGAGGACTGATTTTATGAAGAAATCTCGTTTCAGCGACAGGCAGATCATTGCAATCTTGAAGCAGGGCGACAGCAGCATTCCGGTTGCTCAGCTGTGCCGGGAACACGGTTTGAGCGCGGTGAGTTACTATAAATGGTGCGCCAAATATGGCGGCCTTGATGCGCCAATGATCTCAACGATGAAGTCTACCGAAGAAGAGCCACGCAGTATCTGTGAAGCTGCGCAGCAAGTGGTCTCCAGAACAGATTGCCGGCTGGCTCAAACGTAGCTTTCCAGGAGACGTAAACAAGCAGGTGTCCCACGAGACGATATATCGAAGCCTTTACATACAGGCTCGCGGCGTATTGAAGAAAGAACTGCTGGACCATCTGCGTGCCAAACGCACGATACGCCGGTCCAGACACGCAAGCCTCAAACGAAATAGTCTAGGCCAAATTAAGGATGCCGTTTCGATCAGCAAAAGGCCCGCTTGCATCGAAGACCGCGCAATACCAGGGCATTGGGAAGGTGATCTGATCGGAGGATCCAAGAATAGCTATATCGCCACTCTTGTTGAGCGGCAAACACGCTATGTCATGTTGATTAAGGTTGCCAACAAAGACACGAGCAGTGTTATCTCCGGGTTGATCAAACACACCCACAAATTGCCGAAAGAACTTTACAGATCCTTGACTTGGGATCGAGGCAAGGAGATGGCAGATCATCTAAGCCTGACATTAGTAACGGATGTTGCTGTATACTTCTGCGACCCACATTCACCGTGGCAACGCGGATCAAACGAAAATACGAACCGCTTGCTGCGGCAGTATTTGCCCCGAGGCACTGACTTATCTGTACACACGCAGCCTGAACTTGATGCAATCGCAAGACAACTCAACGAACGACCACGCAAGACCTTGCAATATCAAACTCCAGCTGAGAAGTTCTCACAGTGTGTTGCCGCGACCAGTTGAATCCACCGCCAACTGCTGACATTCGAATGTTTCCATCATAGGTTGAGACACGTTCACCCGAAGGCGTTCACAATAGCTCTAACAGGCGATCTGGAGTGACTTTAGATGACGGACAGGTCCTACCTCCACAACGGATCTCTGGATTCGGGCAACATTTGCGCCGAATGTACAACGAGACCTGTGGCTCTTGGAACGAAGAATTTTCTCTTCATGGGATCAGAAGGCGGCGGTAAGGCTGCGGCTATATAGCCTATACCCTCATTGAAACCACTAAGCTCAATAATGTCGATCACCAAGCCTGGCTCACGTGGGTGCCGGCTCAAATTGCAGGTCACAAAATCAATCGTATCAACGACCTCATGCCATGATGTTACGCTGCAAAAGCAGCGTAACTGAACCCGAACCAATGGAACAGGACGCCTTCACCGAACGCTCACGATTGTTCGGGAACAGGAGGAACTCCAGTTACGAAGTCTGTATGCTATCCCGCAACTTTGAGTATATAACCTCGTTCAGAACGCAAGGGTTTAAGCCGGGGGCTTTTACTAAAATAGTCATTTGTGCGATGGGGTCGAAATCAGCGCGGAAGTGAGCCGTACTTTTGACTACGATAATCAATGGACCTTCGAGCAATAGTCCAAAACTGCGCAAAAGGGCTAGGTCAACACATTGAAAGCGTTTTTCGCTAACCACGATATGGATATCATTGGTCAGTCCTGTAATGCGCAACAAGGCCATTTTACCAAGATCGGCAAGGCAACCAGCGTACATATCACCTGTACAGGCAATCGGTTTGTCAGTTAACTGTACCACTTCAAATGTTGCCGTTAGGGGTGTCTCATTTTCAATGGGGGCTGTGCCGCCAAGCGCAACTTTAATAAAAGACCCTAGCCCAGCCTCCCACGCCTGCGCCACACAATCAGTATCAGCAATGATCCCAACGATTGCAGGAACTGCATCCAGACTGACAAGCGAATGCAAAATAGAGGTAGTATCGCTGGATGCTCCAGCACCTGGATTGTCCTGAACATCCGCAAGAATGACCGGTTTTGGACATTGCCCTATTAACTCTGCAGCTTTGTGAATCGCATCCTCCGGCAATAAAAGATTGTTTCCGATACTGCTGCGTGCTGCCATGAACCGATCAAAAATAATCTGAGTGGCCTGTTCTGCCGCCTTCTTTGTCGCGGCATAGGCAACAACGGACGGTCCTGCGTTAGCTACATCAGCAGAAGAAAACCCCGCTGCAGCATCCACACTGATTAGACCTTCTATGTTCAGCTCATCAAAACCGGAGTAAATTGTAGCAAATGGCTCAATAGAGGTCGCCTGTGCCGACAATGGGATCAAAAAGGGCAATTGTAAGAACGATTTTTCTATAGGTTTATTGTCGTTTAATATTTGTCTGAGAATACGTGTCGCCCGTACCCCTGTAAGCGCCATATCGATATGAGGGTATTCTCGGTATATTGTGATTGCATCACACGTCTCGACAAAGTCAGCTGAAATGTTAGCGTGAAAATCAAGCGCTGCAACAATTGGAACATTTCCTACAACAGAACGTATGCGTTCAAGAAATTCCTGTTCCCCATCATCAAAACCTTCTGCGACCATCGCGCCATGCAGATCTAACAGCACGCCATCAAGTGGAAGTAGACCACGTAACCCGTCACAAACTTCTTCGGTGTAAACGTCAAATGCTTCGCTCGTCACTTTGCCTGCAGGTTCTGCTGAAGCCCACAAGATCGGTAATAGTTCAAAATCATTACCCTCCGAGATAAAGCCACCAGTGGGAATGTTCATGCCGCAAAAAGTTTTGAGCATGTCTTGTCCACGCGTTGCAGCAGGCCAACTGTCTGCTTTCTCAAACTCAGATACTGGCGTTTTTACCGGATTAAACGTATTAGTTTCATGCATAAAGCTTGCAATTGCGACACGCGGTTTAGCATTCATCCTGATATTACCTCTTGTTTATTTTGGTTCTTTGCATACTCCCGAGAACTAACGCTCACTTTTCAGGAGTATGCTTTTGCCGCAAAACGGATGGACAGTATTAATGTAAATGAGTAGATTTATCAGTTGGTTGCTGTGTCATAATTGAGTTTCTGCAGTTACAAGCCCTGCAGCATGATACTTTTCACGCAAATGATCACGGTAAATCGCCTTACCCATTGCAATCATCATCAATCCCAAAATGAAAGAAAATGGCAAGGCTCCAATAATCATTGCGTTTTGTATCGCCTCCATCGGGTTACTTTCGCCCGCAGCAAGCAACAAAGTGCCAAGAACACCCGTCAAAACGAAGCCCCAAACAATGCGATGCTTGATGCCCGTTTCTTGATCTCCACCAGACATGATGGTGTTCATGACCAAAATACCAGAGTCTGCTGTTGTCACCAAGAATGTCAGGACCAGTACAGCACATACAACATTCATCGCAGACAAAAATCCGCCGTCCAGAATGTAGGACATAGTTATGAAAAGCTTGTTTGTATTGGAGGCGCTAGAGATAGCTCCGTTCGCAATGCCACTAAGTTCAAGGTCAATTGCTGTAGCACCCAGAATTGTCATCCACGCAAAGCAAACCAAGGAAGGTGCAACAACACAACCGATAACAAATTCACGAACCGTACGGCCTTTTGATATCCGAGCAAGAAACAAACCTACAAAAGGTGCGTATGCAACCATCCAAGCCCAGTAGAAGGTTGTCCATCCTGCCTGCCATGTGAACTGACGACCATTGTTGCCTGCCTCGTAGACAGCCAAAAGGGTCGCTTCATCTAGCGTTGCTGCCTCGCTACTCAACCCTGAAACAAATTTATCATAGCTGCCCCAGGCATTGGTTGCACCAGCAAAAAGGTCATTTGAGTATGGCTGCGCCACTGCTGGCAACGCCGTTGTGAATTCAGCCTCACTTAGTGGGAAGTAAGCAAGAAAAGACAGAGATAAGAAGTTCAGAATGTAATCTACCAGTGCGATGCCGTAGGTGGTCATTGCAAAGAAAAACGAACCAAATATTACGAAGGTGAGTAGCAACACCATAGACAGTATTAAGTTCAAGTTTGATAGGTATTTTACGCCTTTTCCTACGCCTGATACGGCGGATAGAATAGACAAAGACATTATGATCACAAGCCCTGCGATCAGACCCGCATCACTTGGTGTTGGGGTTTCACCGCTCAGGTTCATGATCCATTCCATCCCGGTAATTGCGTAAACACCGTTCAGAAACTGACTGACACCAAAGCCAATCGTCACAGAAACAGCCAAAATTGTTGCTACGACGCCAAACGTGTCGATAATGTGCCCGAAAAATCCGTTTGCATACCGTCCAATAAGCGGAGTCAGAGCGCTGCGGAGTGTTAAAGGCAAGCCTCGAGTGTAAGAGCAGTAGGCCATAGCTAGACCGGCAATCACAAACACGCCCCATGTATGAAAACCATAGTGTGCGAATGTGAAGATGTATGCTGGCCTTAGCGCTTCTATAGTATTTGCCTCAACCTTTTGCGCTAGAATTTCAGGATTTGATGCCCATAATCCCAAAGGCTCTGCAGTAGCAAAGACCATAAGACCTACGCCTAAACCTGCACCAAACATCATTGCAAACCATGAGAAATTCGAATATTCGGGCTTTTCTCCGGGAAGCCCCATTACTAGCTTACCTGTTGAAGGAATGACCGCAATTGCGATGAGAAAAACTGCAAAAACTCCAAAAAGTATAATGTAGAAGGCATTGAAGTTTTCAAGAAGCTGCCATTTAAAACTATTTAGAATGTTGTTCGCGGATTTAGGCCAAAGCAATGCCCAAAGAACCAGCGCAACCATGATGCATTTACTGCCTATTGCAATTGGAAAACAGTAATTCTCATAGAATCCAGACGATGATTTTTTAATCACAACATCCGTAAACGGTGGTTTTATCATACTCAATCCCCTCCTTAGTACTTTTTACTTAGGTGGTTCCACCACAATATGATAGCGATCAACAGTGCGCAGATATTCACATCTGTAATCATTTGTAATCACATTAACGTCTTACTGCGAAGCTTGGAGCCATGATGACTACCAATTTTTCAAAAAATTTACGTAGATTATGTTCTGAACATTTCAGTATTGCACAAGTTTGCCGTGAAATTAATTTCAACCGCCAGCAGTTTAATCGCTATCTCAACGGAGGTGGCATGCCTTCGGCCCATAATCTAAGGAGAATTTCTCAGTATTTCGGGGTAAGTGTAGATGCTCTGATGTTGGATGAAGAACAGTTTTCTGCTGTATTAAAGTCTAACAGATATGGAGAAGTTCATAGATCACGCCATTCACTGGATTCGATTTTCGTAGACCAAGCTAGGCATTTGCGTCGGTACTTAGGATACTATCATGGGCATTTTCAAACTCCGACTTGGGAGGGTGGGATCATCCGCACTTTGATCAGATTGCAGGAAGAGAACGGGAAAGTTGTAAGCTACACGCTTGAACGAGCCAAAAGCCAGGATGGCAGCGTACGCCAAAGAACGCGTCATTTAGGTCTAGTAGCTTTTCAAGGTAACAGGATTTACCTTATCGAAAACGCAAATAGCGAGGATAATTTTATATCAAGCACCATCATGTTTCCCGAACATCGGCAGAAGATCAATTTAGTTCAGGGGCTTACAATGGGAGTCGCTACCAAGCCCCGAGTTATGCCTTACGCGACGCCAATAGTCTGGAAGCGCATTACCGACGAAAAATCGGCACGCTGGAGTATAGAGCAAACAGGGATCTTTTCTACTTCCAGCACCGCTATTGATCCTGTCATTCGCAAACTCTTGACGGGAGTTCGTCCCTGATCCAGATCAGACTTTGAGTATCCGTCATGCGCAATGTTTACTGGCATTCCTGCCATTCTGTAGAAACATTTCAGGCGAACGTTGCGTAGCCTTGAAGGTCTAGAAATATGCGCTGAAAATCGCCTGGGTGTTGAAGAGGCCGTAGCACCGGGTGCTGTTGCACAATTCGAAATTAGCATACAGCTTGCCCAATCCCATGCATCTGGTCATGCAGAAACCTTCTCGAACCTGGCGCGTCCGAGGGCCGTCATTGTGTTGAGAACGGCGACGCCAAGTTTTGCCTCTGTCCTCTGATTGTTCATCTTTCGTGACCGGAGCGTGGTCCCGATCACCTGCTTAAAACGACCCATCAAGGTTTCGCCTCTAGACCTTTGGCCATATCCGGTTTGCTTTTGCCAAGACATCCTGCCGTTTTTTTTGAATGACAAGAACTAATCTCGGTCGCGGTATATCTTTGAGAAGCTGCTGTTGAACGAAATGTTCAAAAGGGTATCCGTCGTCTGATGCCAACATATTGGAAATCTGGCTGAGACCTCAAGTTGATTGACTTTGTTGAACCAAATGATGGACAAGATAAGATGATCGCAGAGTTGAAGGCAAAGATCTTTAACGGGTGAAACTTTAAGTCATTGCAGCCAAATCAACTTGAGATTGAGTGCTTGTTCAGAAAAGAATTTCACTATGTAAGGGTCGATGTCCGCTTTTGGTCAGACAGTGACATATCGAGAGTAGTGTAGAAAAGATGATCGAAGCCTCTGCACAGACTGCTCGATTGTGAACTAGAAACGTCAAGTTCATTACTCAAGCAGATAGAACTATATCACGCCTGCATTTCCAATGGCGATCAGACTAAACCGCCATTGGCGCGCACGGTTTGCCCGTTGATCCACGCACCGTCGGAGCATACGAGGAACGCCACAACGGCGGCTATATCCTTCGGTTCGCCGAGACGCTCCAGCGGTGTCATCTGTGACATACGATTGATGACCTCCTGAGGCTTCCCATCTAGGAAAAGCTGGGTTGCGGTCGGACCGGGGGCCACGGCGTTGACGGTGATAGATCGCCCGCGCAGTTCTTTAGCCATGATGGCCGTCATCGTCTCAACTGCGGCCTTGATCGCAGCATAGACGCCGTAAGTTTCGAGTTTCAATCCGACAACACTGGTTGAGAAGTTCACAATGGCACCACCATTTCGGAGACGTTTGGCTGCCTGACGTAGGGGGTTGAACGTGCCCTTGAAGTTGATCGCGACCTGACTATCGAAAAGAGCGTCATCACTTTCTGCAATGGTGGCTAGCTTCATAATGCCTGCATTGTTGACGAGGACGTCCACACCGCCGAAGGTTTTCTCGGCCATCTCGAACATTCGCTTTACTGCTGCCGCATCGGATACATCCGCTTGGACCGCAATAGCATTATTGCCTGTCGCCTTGATCTTTTCGACAACTTGACGCCCAGCATTTTCATTGTCTGCATAGTTTATAACTACATTGAACCCGCCTGCCGCGAGGTGTTCTGCAATCGTAGCGCCGATCCCGCGTGAAGATCCAGTTATGATTGCAGTTCTGTTTTCAGTAGTGCTCATGTCTTTTTTCCTTTCCTGGATCAACCAATGCTGGTTGTGATTATTAAATAGGCTTTCTCGTTATGTGGATAATCGCGTACAAATCGTCATCACTATTCTGCTAAGTCGGATAATAAATGGATCGCATTAATGCTATGAACGTCTTCACACGGATCGTGGAAGTTCGAAGTTTTACCAAAGTCGCAGCCGATCTTGGCTTGCCTCGATCAACGGTCACGGATGCAGTCAAGGGACTTGAGGCCAGATTAGGTGTTAGCCTGTTACATCGTACTACCCGCGTTGTGCGTCCAACGTTGGATGGTGAAGCTTATTATCGGCGTTGCCTATCTATCCTGTCGGAAATTGAAGACGCCGAAGATGCCTTTGCTGGGACAAAGCCCAAGGGGATGCTACGCGTTGACGTGCACGGGGTCCTCGCACGGCATTTTTTGTTGCCGACATTGCCTGATTTCCTGGAACGCTATCCCGACATTCAGATCCATATCGGTGAAGGCGACCGGCTGGTCGATTTGGTGCGTGAAGGTGTGGATTGCGCTCTGCGGGTCGGTAATCCAATTGATAGTGATATGATCGGACGCAAGCTTGCTGATCTGGACGAGGTGACCTGCGCGTCACCGGATTATCTTGAGCGGTTCGGCACACCCTCAACGATTGACGCACTTGAAGGGCACCAGATGGTCGGTTTTTGGTCCACCGCGACAGGGGCAATATTGCCGCTTGAGTTTGTCCAAAATGGCAAGGTTCAGATCTTTAAGCTTCCTACACCAGTGACGGTCAGCGGAGCAGAAGCCTATGCACAGTGTGCATGTCTCGGCCTTGGTATTATTCAAAAGCCGCGCTACTCTGCGGCTGAGGACCTCAAAGCAGGGCGACTGGTTGAATTACTCAAAGATACACCGCCAACGTCGTCTCGGGTATCGATTTTCTATCCGCGCGACCGATACTTATCGCCAAGGGTGAGAGTGTTTGTAGATTGGGCGGTGAAAGTTTTTATGAAAACTTCCCCAATCTGACCAAAACATCTGCCCCTTGGAGGTTTGCTTTAGCTCGACACAACTATTTACATCCACTTACAATGTAGACTGCTGCAAGAGATATGAGATCGACCTGAAGTTGAAGTCTCGCCTTGGCCAATCATGCCTAGAATTAGGTTGAATGACCGCTTCTCTAATCGGGCGTTGAGGTCAAGCTCTTTTTCCTTTTCATTCGGATCATATCCATGTCCGGGTCACGCTTCTCTTCGCAGTCTGGGTCGCTCTTTACAGTGAGCGGCTGCATGCATGTTGTCAATGCTGGTTCAAATTTCCCCAAAAGCGCTGGTCCAAAATTCCCCAGTTTGAGGGTTTGGTGACCAGCCAGGTTTATTGGTCAGCGCTGACCTTTGCTTTTGGTCTGCCGCGCCGTTTTGGCGGCGGTGGAGGGGTTATGGAGGCGTTTGAGCGCACGTGATCGGGCATAAGGTCAGCATGGGCTCTGAGGCGATAGCTGGCACCATCGATCTGGACAACGACCGCGTGAT
>NZ_LMCE01000130.1:0-555 GCF_001623285.1 Pseudovibrio sp. Ad26 | reverse complement strand
ATTCTTATCGGCTAAGTGATATTATGCGTTTTTTCAAAACTGAATTATTTCTGTCGACGGAAGCAGAAACCGAACTTGATGAATGGAAACAAGAGCGAGATGAATTCAGGAAAAAACTGGACATCACTGAAAATGTAGCACTTGCTTACAATTATCAGGGAACTTATTGGACTCGTGAAAAAGACTGGCAGTTTGTGGCGTATGATTTTGAAGCAGAACAGATTGAAGACGTACAGTATTTGGAAGAACAGTCAAATACGATTAGACGATTATTTCAGAAAGCTGTACCAGTATTTTTGAAAAAAATAAAGAAAAGCAAAACAGGACAAGAGGCCGCAAATGTTTTTTATCAATTTTTGATCCAAAGTGGCGTACAGCAACAATTATTGTTTTGGCGTAATCAGGAAGTAGACAGAGGAAACTTAGAAGCGGCAAGAAACCATGAGCAGACATGGGGAGCGCTGATTGATCTGTTGGATGAATATGTAGTAATTTATGGTGAATCGGCTTTTGACTGGTCACTGTTCCAAGAAATCATTACGAGTGGTCTAGAAA
>NZ_LMCE01000129.1:0-652 GCF_001623285.1 Pseudovibrio sp. Ad26 | reverse complement strand
ACCTGCATTCCTTCAGGGACGAAAATAAAATCTATACGCAATTTTTCTGTATTTTGTTCCCAACCATCGATTTTCTTTTCCACAGTAGCTGCTTTTCCTTTTTCATTCGCGACAACATACGAATCTTGAAGAAGAAGGCAACTTTCTCTTACAGTATAATAACCTTGAGAGTCTACTGGATTATTGAAATCACCTAGGAAAAAAAGTGGTACGCGAGTTTCCAAAAAGTAGTTTTCCAAGTTTTTCCACTCAAAATAAAAGCCACTTTTTTTATCTGTCCACCAAGAAAAGTGGCAGCTCGAGACAAAAATTTCCTGATCATCTATCTTTGTTTTCCCAATCAAGATCTTGCGTGTCTGATAATCTTCTTTCTTTTGAGATTGGGAGACGGTAAGGACCTGACTTTCCAATGTTTTTTTCGTAAGCAGTGCATTTCCTTCTTCATATTTATCATAACCGATGTGGCTCATTTCCCAACTCCAAAAATACTCTTTTCCGTGTTCCTTTAAAAGCTGAACTAAACGGTAGGCAAAATTATCTTTACGGATAGGTACTTGATTCTTTACCGGACAGAACTTCATTAGCTTCGCAGGTTCTACTTCTTCAGATTCCAGTAATTGGTTGATTTCTTGTAAAGCAATCACTTCATAAT
>NZ_LMCE01000128.1:0-598 GCF_001623285.1 Pseudovibrio sp. Ad26 | reverse complement strand
GTGCAGAATATTAGGTCTATCACGTCAGTCCTATTATTATCAATCAAAACCAAAGAAAGACGAATCAGAACTTGAAGAAGTAGTCGCTGAAGAATTTATCCGCAGCCGAAAGGCCTACGGCTCAAGAAAAATAAAAAAAGCCTTATCAAAACGAGGCATTCAGATCAGCCGACGAAAAATTAGTAGAATCATGAAAAATAGAGGATTAAAATCGAGCTATACTGTTGCTTATTTTAAAGTACATCATTCTACTTGCAATGAAGCCAAAACGACAAACGTATTGAATCGTAAATTCTTAAGAGACAACCCATTAGAAGCGATCGTAACAGACTTGACTTATGTACGAGTCGGGAAAAAATGGAATTATGTCTGTTTCATTTTGGATCTGTTCAATCGAGAAATTCTCGGCTATTCTTGTGGAGAACATAAAGATGCCGTTCTAGTAAAAAAAGCATTTAGCCGTATCAAACAACCTCTGACAGAGGTTGAGATTTTTCATACTGATCGTGGAAAAGAGTTTGATAACCAAGCTATTGATGAATTATTAACAACTTTTGACATCAATCGATCATTGAGTCATAAAGGCTGTCCTTTTGAT
>NZ_LMCE01000127.1:0-27419 GCF_001623285.1 Pseudovibrio sp. Ad26 | reverse complement strand
GATTGGAACTGGCAAAGGGCATCTTCCAATAAGATCCAGCAGCTGGAGCGGTGCCATAGGTTGTTTCAAAGGCAGCTGCCAGTACAGAGCGGGCACCTCGGGCACGGGCCATGGGTCGTCCTTTCTAAGCAAGAGGATCGGAGGAGGCGTAGATGAGTTTGATGGTGATGGTTGCGGCTTTGATGGCTTCGGTTCCCTCAAGAGCCAGGTCAATGGGCGCTGGAGCTTCGGATTCCATGTAGTCGCACAGTCCTCCCAGACTGCGGTCAGAAGCAATGGCAGCACCTACTGTTTGCTTCAGCGTATCAAAGTTGGCGTCCCGCGCTTCAGCCTCTCTAGCTTCCACCAGCAGATCCACTTCGGCGCGGTGTTCATAAAGATACGAGGGCGGTGACAGCGTGACTTCCGGCTCACCCGGATCGCCATCGCGCAGGATCAAAATGCCTGCTGCAGGAATACGCTCAGGATAAGCTTCGTTGCGAAGAAGTTTTACGCCTTCTGGTATGTTGCTTTGCAGCATCTCAAACAAAGCCATAAGTACTTGTTCTGAGGTGCTGGGGTTCATCATTGATCCTTCCAGTTGGCAACAATCAGACCGGGCAGACGGCTTTCCCAGAGCTCAGTATCTCGGTTCAAATCCAGGCGTTTCTTGAGCTTGATTTGAGGCACCAGCAAAAACACCGGAATGGTCTGTGCGCCAGTTAAGATACCGTCCTTACGCCGCCGGCTACCTTTCTTGCCAATGCGCCCGCGTTTGGTAAAGCGGGCATCCTCTGCGACCAGTAGCGAGGGCTGTCCACGCCGATAGACAAAGCGCAGGCGAATGCCGGTACGCCGTTCAAAACCACCAGGGGTGATGCGTTTGTTTTGCGGCCCGCGCATGTTGGCGGCAAGGCCAATGGGAATGGCAAGAAAGAAGCCGTCTTTGGAGCGGATAAGAATACCGCGATCATGGGCGTCAACCACTTTGCTGGCGCGGCTATAAACTAGGCTGGCCGCTTTAAGGCTTGTGCCCCGCAAAGGATAGCTTTGCTGGCGGATGGTGCGTGCCAGATTGATGCCAAGGCCAGCACTTTGGATTTGCGAGCGCCAATCTTCTTTGAGCCCCTTACCAGCAGTGCGAATGCCCTTGGTGACAGCACTCTCAGCAAGTTCCAGCTCCTTTACCATCAGGTCTTCTGGAGAACCGTTGACCTTGACGAGAAGCTTCATTAGCTGGCAGCTTCCCCTTGCCAGATAAGACGTTCGCGGTCTCGGCCAGGCTCGCCAGTGATCTCATAGATTTGTCCTGAGGGGATTCCGTCGTCGGCTAAAAACTCGAAGGTATCGTGTTTGGATAGCTCAGGGACTTCGCTTACCCGCACATCAATGAACATGGCATCTTGGCGGAACCTGCCGCCATTAAACTGCTGTAGGGCATCGGGGGAGCGTAGGATAACGCGAACTAGCAGGCCACCACCTTCGCCTTGGCTGCGGTAAAGCGCAGTGCGGGCCATGCTGTCATCTGCAAAGATCAGATCAATGGCTGAGGAGAAGAACTCCATCAGCCAAACGAGCCGTTCAGCCGTACCTTGCCAAGAATATCGGTGGCCCCACCACCAACGGCTTCAATTGCTGCACCGATAAGCGTGTTATCTGTAGCAACATTGGTGCAGTGTTTGGCTGTGTTGTCCCAATAGACAGCGGTGCCCAGGCTCCACGCCTCCGACGGGGCTTTGGCGAGCTCATAGGTGCCCACAAGGTTCAGTATACCGCTTGCGTTCTCCGCTATATCGCCCGCGGCAACACCGAAGATGGTGCCGAGTAAGGCGCCGCTACCGGAGCTAATCGGTGCGCCTGTGTCATTGGTGAACGTAAGTGTATTTCCCTGAGAGATGAAGTTCTTCATGGGCTATGACCTCTGGGTTTCGGAATAGGGCAGCATCGCGGTTTTACTCCCACGAAGAGTATGGCAAGCTGAGACTGTTGTTGTAAAACACTGCAAGAGGTATCCGACCATGTCAGCGCTAGCTGTTATTCGCAGATTGTTGCCAGAATTTGGGACAACTTATGGCCCTCCCGATGATGGCCCGTTTCCTGCGATACTAATTCTACATGGATCTGAGGGGAGCAGTTCCGGCTGGTCGCATCGAACCGCAGCTATTCTTGCTGCTTCAGGTTTCCTCTCATACCCGCACGGGTACTCTGTTGGTGGCAATGCGTGGAATGCTGGGGCGATCGAAGATGTCGAACTAACGCGCACCGTCGATGCCATTCACGCTCTTCGTGAGTTTGAAGCATGTGATGGTCGGGTCGTACTATACGGTGTCTCACGAGGGGCTGAGCATGCATTGCTCGTCGCATCGCTTATGGCTCAAAAAGAGATAGATGGACGACCCGACGCAGTTGCTTGCCTTGCTGCGCCAGACGTTGTGTGTGGAGCATTTGATGCAAAGCACTTTCGGGACGCCGGTGACCCCGGCTGGCAGGTGTGGGATTGTGCGCGTCGTGCATGGTGCTGGAATGGTGATTCTAGCAATCTGTTACCGACCACACCGATACCAGTTGAAGCTTTTCCTGAACCTCTGTTTCTTTCTGCTGGCCTTAAAGATCTCACTTGGTCGCCTGAAATGACACGCCGACTGGAAACTCGTCGAGAGGAAAGCGGTTTGCCTGTAGAGGCTCACTATTACGCAGAAGAAGGTCACGTGCCGGGTAGTGATGGAGAAAATCTACACCATAGTTTGCTGATCGATTTTCTGGAACGAAGTCTAGCTCTCAAGGGTGAACAGGCCTGCTCTGATGCTGAACCCTCCGTATGTTGAACTTGCTGATATTGCAAAGAAAAATATCCCAAACTTTCAGTACGTTACGCCGCTGCGCCAGGGTTCTTATAGAGCCCGCGGTGGTCAATGGCCTTGGCGGCAAAGTCATGCCTGGCCTTGATCTCAATGCCGTCGACCTCAAAGCCTGTGCGGGTTTCAGTAAAGACACCTTCCTGGCCCTCCAGATAAGCAAACTCCACTGTATCAATACGAGCCGGATCCGCAGCCATGAACCAGGGATCCTGTCCTGATGCCGGGATCAGGCGCGGTTCTTCTATGGGTTCAAGGCGGCCAGCATAAGCATTCACATCCGCGGTGTTGGCCGGTGTGGTGGCCGTGATCTGCTTGCGTGCTTCGACTGACCGCGGGCCGGGCGGTGTGATGATGTAGCGTGGCTGCACCGAGATCAGCCTCCCTTCAAGCCCCTTGTGCAGGCCAAAGGCGCGGTAGGCAGCGGTGAGGGACGTTTCATCAATTCTGGCTGCAGCGCCCAGATTGTTATGCTTTGCATGAAACAACGCAGTCCCATCCTGCATCACCGGATTGTCCTTGAGGATAGCGTAGACAATGTCGCTTTCCAGATCAGCAGCTGATGCACCAAAAGAGCGCGGGATCCTGGTAAAAGCATCCAGATCATCATTTATCAGTGCCTGGCGAGTGATAGCGATGATCTTGCCGTAGGTGGCCAGTGCATAGACTTCTTTGCCTTCGCCCATGGTGCCGTATTGGAATTCACCAGATTCCAACACTTTTTGTAAGTCGGGCGCGCCGCCAAGTTGCGTGCGCTGTACGGGTTTGAAGTCAACGATGGTTGTACGCCGGGCCCAGGGGCGGAAGGTGCGCGGGGTGATGTCATAAGCATCGCGCAAAGTCTTGCCGGCCACATTGGCAAGAATGGCCGGAAAGTCAGAAGTGGCGTGATAACCTGCAGAGCGCATGGCAAAGGCGGCAGTGGCCAACTCCATCTTACTCATGCCAAGGGTGCTGAAGCCGCGCCGCTCCAGAGAATGACGGGCAAGTTCCAAAAGTGTCATGCCACGAAACTGCCGAGCATCCTCACCAAGTTTGTTGAGATCAGGCGAAGCGCGGTGTTGCAGTGCATTAGTGAGGGCATCGCGATAAGAGATCTCTCGAGTGTCTTGTCCTCGTGCTTCTGCTGGGACTGGTTCTGAGGTTTTGCCTTTGAGCGGATCAGCCTCATAGATCTCGTCGAGGATTTCTGATCGGGCGGTCTCCAACGATACGCCACGGGCGATCAGATCATCTGAATAGCTTTCATCCAGCTTATGACGCCGGCACAGTTGAGTGATGGTGCTGACGCGGGTGCGCTCTTCTGCACGCACGGTTTCAACGTTCGGTGCTTCCTCCGTGGGCACTGAGGGCGAAGCTGTTTGCTCTAGTGTTTTCGGAGGGTTTGTCCTTGTCTTATCTTCTGCTGGTGGGGCTTTGGGCGTATCGGGCATCAATGCCTCCTTGGGCGAGGGGGAGAACGGCACACTGCGAATAAGGGTGCAAGGACTGAAGGAGTGGGGCATTTCTCCTCGGGCCCGTGTTTGCGCACCCGGATCAGCTGGAATGGCGACTGCTGAGACTTCCAGAGGCTCCCAGTCGGTGGCCCGCCAGAGTTCGCGCTTGCCTTCTTGCGCCGTGATCTCATAGGTGTGAACGCGGTAGCCGACAGACACACTGCGCACGGTGCCTTCCATGATGCGCTGGATTATGCCGGAGGCATCTGGCGCATCGGTGAGCCGGATGGTGGCAACGCCTTTGCCGTCTTGCAATCGGACGGAGCCTGGCACTACAGAGCCCAGCACATTCTCTAAGCGCCAGGCATTGTGGGAATTGAGGAACGGAGCACCAGCATCCAATCTGCCAAGGCGAACGGATCGCTCATCAACCTGTAGCTCTTCATCATATTCAACAAGCTCATCCCAACCTTCCCAGCGCATGCGCTGCACGGTTGCGCCCGTGGTCCAGACAATCTGGATGGTACGTGCCTCACGGTCCACGCTCTCGGCACGCACTTCTGCGGCCCGCCCCAAAAGCGGCAGGTTGAATGTTTGCTCTGGCATCAGGCTTAGTCCTTCGCGGTGCTGCTTGGGGTATCTGTTTGCGGGTCTGTTTGTGCAAGGCCAGCACGAGAGACCTTGCGCGGATCACTGTCGAGGACCAGACCTAGGGCATCTGTTTCATTGAGGAAGGCAGCTTGTTCTTCCACCACCTCGCGCGGATCGTAGCCGCGCTTGGCAATCTGCTGGGGCAGGGAGGTAAAGCCTGCTCTGGTTTCAATCAGATCGGTTTCAGCATCCTGCTTGGGGTTGACGCTTTCGAACTTGGGCGGTGCCCACTCGGCTGGAACGTCTAGCGTGTCGATAAGACCCGCGGTAAAAGCGGCTTCAATAAACCACGCCCAGATACGCTCGCAGAACATCGGGATAATGATGTGCCATTGTACCTGATCGACCATACGGCGGAACTCATTCAGTCCAGCGCGGTTGGAGGAGAAGTTGGCCTGACTGAGGTCACCCGTCATCAGCGCATAAGGCACCCGAAAACCTGAGGCGATGATATGCATCTGCACACGGTTCCACTCTGCAATACCGCCTGAATGACCGGGCGTGTTAAAACGAATGTCTTTCCCACTCCGCGCATAGGCGATCATGCCGGGAGAGAACTGTTCGATCTGGTTGCCGTCAGCATCTTCAACCGTGGGCGCAACAGAGGCCCCGCCATCACTGTCTTCGCCCAGCACCACGCCAACGAGACAGGCTTCGGTTTTCTTGCGCACCATTTCAGCAAGCTGCCAGTCGCCCAGATCCCGCAGCGCTGTCATGGCGGGCGTTCCCCAGGGCACGCCACGCGATTGCACCCGCTGGCGCTCAAACAGATGGGCGACCATATCTGCGGGTATGCGAACGGATTCCAAGCGGCGGGTAAAGGCTGAGGTGGTGTCGCCCGGATGATCTGGAAACATCCAGTAAGCAGTCCGTCTGCCGGAATTATCGTATTCAATGCCCTGACGGATGGAGTTGTCTTTGGCTTCGCTTAGGCGAGACGTGTCCAGATGATCGGCCTCGCGAAGCTCAATTCGCAACGGAACTTTGCCTTTGGAGCTACGCTGAGGGCGCTTGAGCGCAAAGACCTCACCGCCCTCAATCATCTCACGCACGGCTAGACTGAGGAGACCATGAAAGTCTGTATGGCCATGAGCATCGCAGGCTCTGGACCATTCGTTCCAGAGCCTGTCGATCTTCTTGTTGCGCGCCTTGTTGGGTGTCGCCGCCCGTGGCCGGATGCCGGGGCCAACAATATTGTTGACGAGCACCTGAACTGCTTGCGCTGCCAGCGGATTGTTACGCACCAGATCACGCATGCGGTCTCGCAGAAGACCGCATGCTCCTGCGATCTCACTATCCGCAGCCGTGTTGCTGGAACGCCAGCCGTCGCTTAAGCGTCCTTTTTGAGCGCCTTCATAAAGCCGGCGCAGATTGGCAAGGGTGGCGCGGCTGGCATAACGCTTTGCCGCGCGCGTTGGTGAATACAGAGCCAGCGCCCGATCACTCCAGGTGAAAGGAACATTCACTGCCTTCGTTCTCATCGGATCTCCCTGGTGAACAGGACAAATCCTGCCAGCGGTTTCTTCTTGCCACTTATCGCGGTAATTTCCGCATCAATGATGCGAATGCGGGCAAGCAGCTGGGCACCGCTGTCATACTCAACCGTTTTACCTTCATAAGACACACGGGTGGCACCGGCTGCATAGGCTTTCTTCAAGGCTGCAAGCTCTGCCGATGTCCAGCTCATTTAAACCAGTTCCTCTGTTGTTTGCCGAACCAGGTGTTCTGTTTGATCTTGCGGGATCGCTTCTGCCGTCGCGGTTGGCCTGCTGGTTCTGGGGCAGATTGCTGAGCTTGCCTTAGCTGAGCTTCCAGATCCTGCCAACGGCTCTCATCCCAGCGATCGATACCAAGAAGCCAGGCAACCGCGCGGGCATAGACGCGGCAATCAAGGGCCTCGTTGCGTTCTCGGGTTTTGACCCATTCTGATTTGGCAAACCCAGTGCGCTTGTTTTTGCGTTGAACCAACTGCTCGGCGGTGATCTGCTTGAACCATTCAGCACTTACGCCCTGACCCACGTGGATAAAGCCTGCCGGATGGGTTTTGCCAAGAGCAAGGTCTTCGTCGGTGGGCACATTCAAGCGGAAATAGCGATAGGTCTCTAACTTGAAGACAGAAACCGCCACATTCCAAAGAGCAACACCACGGGAGATTTTGCGCCCGCCCTCAGTTACATCCACATAGCTTGGCCCATCAACGGGCGCGATGCGATCAAACCCGCCACGGCCCTTCAAGGCGATCACCTGACCACGCCCCATCTTGCGCACCCAGGCATAAACGGAATCCACCGTCATACCGTCACCGGTATCAATGCCCACACGGGCAAGAGACATAGGCAAACCGCTCTCATGAGGCCAGGTACTGGCGCAAAGCTCGGTGAGCTCATCCCACACATCGTCCCTGGTGACATCGCCATCCAGCGTGATGTGATCAACCAACCAGCTCTCACTACCTCTGCCCCAAGCCCAAATGTCTGCCTCTAATCGCCCGGTTCGCTGAACATCAACGCCCATGGTAAGCACCAAGCCGCCATGTGGGACAGTGCCAAGTTTGAAGGTCTCGCGGCGCTCATAAAGCTTTTGCCAGTCCGGTGCTTCGCCTTGTTCTTCCCAAGTCTCGCCAAGGGTGGTGTTCTTGAACGCCTTGAGAAGCGCATCCTTACCTTGCGCAGCTTCCCAGGAGCGGGCAATCGCCTCCCAGGAGAGCCAACCAATAGGAGAATAAAGACCCGAGATGTGAAACCCGACAATACCAGCCTCATGGGCCTTGCGAATGAGTTCTGGATCCGCCGTTGGCTGCCAGCAGGCACCGTTTGCAGGATCCATCATCCAAGTCTTAAAGCGTTCTTCGATTGGTTGGTCGCAATGCTCACACAGATAACAAACTGAACGCGGACTACCCCAATCCCATTTGAGGCGTTCGAATTTTAGAACCTGTAAGCCCAGACAATGAGGGCAGGGCACGAAGTAGCGGTTCTGATCACTCAGCTCGAACTCTGCTTCGATACGCGAGGCCCCCTTGATGGTTGGCGTGGACGAGATGTAGATCTTCTTGCGCCGGCCAAACGTGTGGGTGCGTGCTTCAGCCAATGTGACCGGATCGCCTTCCTCGTCCAAGTCATCCTTGTATGCATCCACTTCATCTAGGTGCACATAGCGGATTGGCATGGACCTAAGGCCCGCTGCGGAATTACCTCCAGCAATAAAGAGATGCCCGCCAGGATAGCTTTTTTCCAACTGGGTGTTGCCGCTGTCTCGTGATTTGGCTGGGGCCACAATCTCGCGAATGGTTGGCGTTGCCTCAATCATCGGGTCGACCCGCTGGCGTGAGAACCGCTTGGCAGTGGTCTCATTGGCTTGCACGGCTAAAAACGGAGCGGGCGCCACCTCCATGGTGTGCCCGATCCAGTTGATGCCGGCCTCCGTCGCGCCAACCTGAGCAGATTTGGCAAAGATGATCTTCTGAGCCCAGTGACTTGGCGAGAGCGCATCCATAATGGCGCGCATGAACGGTGTGCGTGAACTTGCATACTTGCCGGGCTCAGCTGCGCCCTTTGAGGACAGATAGCGTTTGGCATCAGCCCACTGCGTAACCGTAAGCGCCGGATCCGGGGCTAGTCCCGAAAGCCAAGCGGTTTGAATGTCACTTGTGCCCTGATACTCACCCACCGAGCTCTATCTTGATTTCGGAAAGCCGGGCTAAGTGGTCACGAATGACCTCATGAAGCAACTGTTCCATCTTATGAGCATCGACGCCAAGCTCCGCTGCCATATTGGCGGCAACACGGGCTGGAAGCTGCAGCCAGGAGTCTCGCTCTTTACGTGCTAGATCAAACACATGGTTCACCGCCGCCTGGCGATCGATAAGCTCGCCCTTCAGTTGCTGTAGGAGCAACTTGGAGCGCTGTGCTTTCAACGCTTCGTTGGCAGCTCGGGCCTTGGCATAGGTAATGCCCTGGGAGGCGCTTAGCTGGTCTGGGCTATCAGCAAGTGGTGGAGTTACTGAAGATCTTGTTTCGACTGATCCAGACTGGTCGGGCTTAGTGTGCTTACGTGAACGTCGCTTGGAGCTATCTGTTGACGATGCCCACTGCGCATCCGCTTTGGCCGGATCAATGCTACCATCTGCTTCAACAGTGATCCTGCCCGATTGGATCGCCTTGCGAACGGCCATATCGGTGGCGCCGGGCAACCCCAAAACTTTGCGATGCTCCGCATATGCCCGCCGAGATAATCCCATAGCTCCAGTCCATGCATTTGCTGTTCATGTTGGTGGATGAGGTTCAGGCACTTACAAGAGTGCGGATATCGTCGAAGCTGCGGCCATCACCTGCAAGAGTGGCTTGTCTACCAGTGTATTCTTGCCAGCGGGCCACAATCACATCGCAGTATTTGGGATCAAGCTCCATGAGGTGTGCCTTGAGCCCTAACTTTTCGCAGGCAATCAGTGTGGAACCTGAGCCACCAAACGGATCCAACACTAGATCGCCTTGGTCAGTTGAATTCTCTAGCATTTGCTGAATGAGGGAGACAGGCTTCATGGTTGGGTGCTCAGCGCTTCTCACTGGCTTGTCGTGATGGATGACAGTGCTGTCGAGTGATCGCATAGTCATCTTCTCACCTTCAACGACCACCACCTGATCTCCCAGATCAACTTGCAAACTGCCATCCGGCATTACCCGCAATGATTTGCCATTGTCCTCGAACACAGTCGTATTAGTGCGCCCGCCATACCAGCTGTGAGAGGCTCCAAGTTTCCAGCCGTAGAGGATAGGTTCGTGGCGCCACTGGTAATCGGCGTGCCCAATCACCAAAGCCGGTTTGACCCAGATGAGGCAGCTGGACAGTTTGAATCCGGCCTCTACAAAAGCACGCCGGAAACTCACGCCTTCAGTCTCAGAGTGCGCCACATAGATGGGAGCACCAGAGCGCATCACAGCTGAGGTGCAGGAAAAGGCATCTGACAGAAACTCCCGGAATGCGCCTTTACTGAGATTGTCGTTCTTGATCTTTCCTGCCACGCCCTCGTAATTGACGTTGTACGGCGGATCGGTCCAGACCGCATCGACCAGCTCATCCTCGCATAAAGCGCCCATGTGGTCCGCAGATGTGCTATCGCCGCACATGACCCGGTGCTCTCCTAAGTGCCAGATAGAACCGGGAACTGAAGCATGAACCGGTTCGGGAGAGGGAATATAGTCCTCATCGCCAGGTGGAGGAAGAGGGGCGTTCTCACCTCCAAACCCCAGAAGCTCGCCGAGTTCCTCATCAGAAAACCCGAGCACATCCAGATCGAAACTATCATCGCTAAGTGCTGCCAGTTCTTCGCGGAGTAGGGCTTCGTCCCAGCCAGCGTTTTCCGCGATCCTGTTATCGGCAATGATCAAGGCTCGCTGCTGCACCTCAGACAGATGCGCTAATCGGATAACAGGGACTTGCTCGAGCTCCAGTCTTTGTGCTGCCAGCAAACGCCCGTGGCCAGCGATAATATCGTTCTCAGCGCCGACTAGGATCGGGTTGGTAAAACCAAACTCGGCAATGGAACTTGCAATCTGGGTGATTTGCCAATCGGGATGTGTTCGTGCGTTGCGGGCATAAGGCACCAGCGTTGCGATGGACATCATCTCAACTTGCAAAGATCAACTCCTAACTATCTGGGAGAAATCGCCTAATGGTGATATGCATCTGGATCATAGAATAACATATTTGTTTTAAGTAGAGGCTGTAATGCAACTGGTACCTCGACAGAGAATAATCGATATTCCAACGGGCAATAAATATTTAGGCGCAGCGGAACTTTACAAGCACCAGCCATTTAGTGAGGTAGTTCATTATTTCTCCAGACATCAAATGTTCTTGAAGGGTGGACTGTCCTCTAGCTTTCCAACAAGTGACATTAAGGCCCCAGAGATGCATGTATTTTACTATGCAGATGGTAAATGCAAAGGGGTGGAGGTGTTCAACCCCAAAGGTGGCGAGGATTTATTCTGGGGTGAAGTCAACCTGTTTCCCTCTTCGATTACTGAACTTCGCAAAGAGCTGATTGCAATGGGAGTGAAGGTCCATATCGGAGATTACGGTCTAGACGTTCCAGAGCTTGGGATCTTCACCTTCAGTGCTCACATTGAAGATGATCTAAAAGGTGAGATAGAATCGATTTACTGTTCATTTGATGTCAAGCAGTAGTTGTACTGGCTGAGCTCTGAAGTGCGAACCTAAGGTGCGAACCCAAAACTCAAGGTTCGCACCCAGAAGGCGAACTCTATGATCTGAGTGCTATCTAAAATTCATTTGATCTTCCAATATCTTGAGTCGGATATGTTGCAGTGCAACGCTCTCAATCGTTTCCGCTAGGTGCGAACCGCGAACCCAAAGTGCGAACCCAAAATTTTCCTCTGTAACTGGCGATCTGGTGCGCAAAGCCCCACCGCATACGAATGCGGCCCGGAAGGACCCAAAAGTCGGGGTAGGGGATGCATGGTATGGGATTGTGCAAGTGGCTTTGTGCGGCTTGACTGCGATTGGAGGAGGAGATCGCAGCTCCACTGAGCATAGCGATAATCTGCCCGAACCAGCCTGTTTCTGTCGCGCCAGAAGTGCGGGGTCATTTGTTGGGGAGTGCGGCAGGACGCAATTGAACCCAGCCCAAAGCGGTCGCGAGACGATAGCAGCCGGGAATAGACGGCATCAGCAAGCAAGGCACCTCTTGTTTGAAAGCGCGCGCTCGCCACACTAAGCGGGCCCTCATGCACCTACGAGATCAACGGTATGACACCTATAAGCCCTTGATTGTGAGGACGGGTATGGCATTGCGCGGTACCTGAATAGGCGCGTGCAGGCCATGTGTAGAGAGCACACGCATCAAGAGGAGCAAGCGCCATGCACGTGAATTATATCTACACAGAACACCCCCAATGGGGTTCCGATATCCTGCGCTACACAAATGAGGAAATGCGAGAGGTCTTTGGCGACAAGAACGCCGAAGAGTTGTGGGCGGGCAAGATCATCCTGCACCGAGGCGGCGCCTACCTGGACATGCTAAGCGCCGCCAGAGACAAGTTAGCAGCAGAACTGGAAGCCTGAATCTAGCCCAGCCCGTAAATAAGCCTGACCCCGCCAGAGGAGCGGGGTTGCGGTCGTGAAGCCGGGCAGGGTGCCCGCTGAATGGAGGAGGTTCTATGAGAACCAGCACAATCAGAATTGCAGCACACGACTTAACCAAGGCAGGGTTTAACGCAAATCGGCCATATGAGGCCTGTGACCCGATTGCCCACGCACTCGACGACAAAGCCGCGATTAAGGCCCGCGTCAACGCAGACAGCATGACACTCATGGTGGAAGTAAACACCAACCAGCTCTTTGACGCAGCGACCACACTGCGAGAACTCGGGCTGATTTGAGCCAGGCAGATTTCAGGATATGGATTGTACCCCGCCTCGTGCGGGGTTTGTCTTTTGGCAGGATGGTTCAGCCAGAAGCCTGATCTGAGGCAATGGAGGCCAATACCCCTTCCGGGTCTCTAGTGAAGCCCCTTCCCGGTCTATGGATGATCATTGGAAACTCAGGTCAGAATCAAAAAGGCCTGAGAGGCATTGCACCTCCCAAGCCAGAATATTCCATGAGAGGCAAGACCTCTCAGTATTCCATATTTTTTAGTCTTTTGAGACTTCCAGTGCACAAGGATCAAGCAGATCGGAGATCCTCTCGCTACTTGCCTGCGCATTTTCTATGTGATTGCGCACAGTATCAAACAGCGTCAGCAACGCTTCATATTCTTGTGTGTGCTCCATGCGTTCGCTCATCACCACGCTCATGGAATAGACTAGATTTTTGAGGTGGTTGGTTGATAATTGAAGCTGATCCACTTCATTGCGAAGGGACGTATGGGCACATTTCTCTTTACCAGTTTCTGTCATTTCAAGCCCTCTACTTTGGGTGTTGAACAACCACTCAGCAGAAGGTTTGTGACAACCCACTGGTGAGCGGGAGGTTCACAACCTGCAAGTAGACAGGCGGGTTTATTCCCCCGCGAAGGGGTATTGTATTCACCGCCCTCCCGCCCATAAGCGAGAGCTTGCGTAAGGAGGGCTAACTCCAAACACAAATTGACCGCCGAATAACGGCAGCGGTGACCGCTACTTGAAAGAGGTTGTGATGCCTCAAGAGGACCATGCGATGAATGTGGCAAGGTGTCAATGCAAGGAAACCGAATTCCTCCACAAACCCATAGGATTAGCGGGTGAGAGACGATCTTTGTCGAGGCACTGTATTTCTGAGCTTTATGACATTGGTTGACGGATGACGGTCTTCCAATTCTCAGGAGCTGCTCTGCGAATGTCCGTAAGGTAAATCTCATGGTGCTTGCCGCGTAAGCGTTTTCCGTTCTGATTTATGAAAGTATGCACCAGTTCAATTGTAGGTCCTTCTTCGGAGAAGGGACCAACATGCAACGTCTGGGCAGTCAGGCCTTCGTGAAAGGTCTCATATCGAATCTTGTTAATCGCGGGCAAGTCCTTCTTAGCTTTGACTTGGTCTACCGCTCTTTTCACCAGATCTCGGGTTATGAGCTCAGGCTGCATGATCATCATCGTCCATATCCAGTTGGGTTTGTTGTCATTGATGAAGTCAGACATGTCGTCGGCCCACCACAAGCCCTCGAGCGGCATAACTCCATAATCAATGCCAGTATTGCTCTGTTTGATCATGAACTTGAGAGTATAGGAAACGGAATAAAGCGCCTCAATTGCTTCGCTGTAGATTTTTGAACCAGGTTCGCCCTTGCCGTCAACCATGAGAAAGTTCATGGCGGGAACATCTACCTCAACAACATGCTTTGCTGAGGGTTTGTAGAGCACTTTAAGCTCCCGCTTGTAATCAATTTTCAACATGCAGCTGCATCCTCAATTTGGGAACCATCAGGCGATTTTTGTAAAGTACACCAGTTGCACGCTTCTGATATATGGGGCTTCCCAATTCTTGCTTTCTTGAAAAGTAAAACAGGCCAGTGTGCAAATTTGAATCACATCATTCGTTGAATTGTGCTGGGGACTAGGTAGAGCCCTTCAGTTTAATTTGTATGGTCAGAACAGCAGCCACAGCACGGCGATGGGCGGTGGAGCGAGTAAGCCCGACCTGAATGCAGATGGGTCGCCAGCGGTAACCTTCTGCCCGCATCCAGAGTATTTTTCTATCATCAGGTTCAGGAACGTATCGTAGCCAATCGATGGCTTCTTCCATGCGCTGAATGTCTTTGGCGCTGGGCACTGTTCGGATTTGGGTCTTGTTGTAGCCATAAGCCTCATGAACATCATGGATGACTTGCGGCCAGGTGTTGCCGTCCCGCCTTGGTGTAGATCTTGGCGGATTTGGAAGCCGTCGTAACGTGCTGGCCGCAAGCTCAAGCCGGTCGACGATCTGTGTGGTGGTGAGCACCATACGACCCTCTAGGTGGATGCTTTTGAGGTGACTTGCGCTTCCAGTACGCTGTGCAGCACGCGGATGTGGAAGTTCCGCGCTGCCATGATGGGTTCTGCAAGGGTGATCAATTGACCGGGTGTGGGAGCAATCGTTTTGCTGCTGCGTCGCCAGGCTTGACAGGTGGCAAAGATCACATCGGTTGGATAGCCGCCCAGATCTTGAATCCAATCCTCAATCAGCTGTGTGATGGCCTCTGGTGAGAGCCGTTTTTGCGGATAGTGATTGAGAAGCTGACCAACAGCCAGGCTCACTGGATTTGACCCGCCGGGTGCATTGGCCTTGGTGAGTGTGCTGAGCAGTTGCTCCAGTTCCTCAATCTCCTGAGCCGTTCTTGGTGCTAGTCGTCGTTCTGGCCGGGAGACTATCAGCTGCTGTAACAGCCTCATCCCAGGCTCTCTGCCAAACATGGGAAATGGATTTTTTGCGCTTGGAGGGTTCATGGGATCGAACAGATTGCTCATGGGATTTCTCCTTGGCTGGTCTTTGAGGTTTTGCCCGAAGTTGTTCACAGGCCGGGTTTTGGGGGATAGGGGGAAAAGGTTCTTTTGATGGTTCTAAATGACGGTTCAAGGGGGGCACCACGTGCCGGTTGGTAGCGGCACCACATGCCGGTTGGTGCGGCACCACGTGCCGGTTGCTGGCAGGTCCTTCCGGCACACTATGCCGGTTGGTTGTTCCCGGTTTGATCGCCGGCAAGTTTTCTAGGGCTGGATGGTCATTTTGATTGGGAATAGGCCTTCGCCCGTCAAAGCCAGTGAGGACGAAAATATCGGACCGACGAGAGCCATTGGCACGGCGACGCTGATAGCGGGTGATCAGGCCCAGTGCTTCCAGATGGGTTAGACAATTGCGCAGCTTGCGCTCCGAGCAACAGCAAGCCTTCTGCAACGTGGCTTGCGAGGGCCAGCACAGGCCATATTCATCTGCAAAGTTGGCAATGGTGATGAGCACAAACTTCTCGATTGGATCGGTGATCTCAGTGCACCCATAGGCCCAGGTGATGGCTTGAACGCTCATAAGTTTGAGATCCGGTTTTCGCGGATTTCCTTTTGCTTGAGCCATTCAATGACAGAGGCGCGGCGGTAAAATACCCGGCGCCCGGTGCGCACGCATGGCGGGCCAATGCGCATGGTCTGCCAGCGGCCCAGCGTGTCGACACAAACGCCAAGCTCTTTGGCAAGTTCAGCCCGTGTCATCCAGCCATCAAGAATGGCCCTGGGTTGTGTCTGTTCAGGTTCAAGTTCCGGGGTAGGGACGTTGTCTTCCATGTGCTCCTCCAAAGCCGAACCGCTTGGGCTCAAACGGTTTGCGGAAAAGCTAAGCATGGAGGGTAAATGGGCGTATAGGCGTTCAAAGGCAGTGAAAGGCGTTCATAGGCGTTCAAACATTAAGGCAACGCCTATTGAGGACAACCGGACTGTTTCTTAAGGCTGCTCCCCGGTAATCCAGCCGATGCATCGGAGGCCTCAAACCAAAGGCCGCAACTGCCCCTGTGAGTTCATGAAGATTTGGAATATCCCATAGATATCAATGGTCAGTTTTAGAGATTGGGTTGCAACAAAAACCTTCAGTATTTCAAACAGTTGATATTCTGGTCAAATCAACTCTGCTGGACGTGCTGATTTGAGAAACTTGCCTGTTGTAAACCGGTAAAGGTCTTAAGTTTTTCTGGAAATAGCCTGACCTAAACGGCAGGTTGAATGCGAACTACATGCGGTGATGTGTTCTTTGATGAGGCCCAAGAGAAGCTGGATGCCACAGGGGAGGGATACCAATGACGCTGCCATCAAAAGAGTATTTCACAGTTTTTGAAGCTGAGGCGCGTTGGGGTGTTCCACTTGCCACCATTGCAGGCTGGGCTGAGGCGGGGCGTTTTCGTCTCGTTACCAGTACGCCACTGGTTGTGTGCGGGGCACAAAAAGTGTGTGGGATGGTGGAGCTGTGCGGATCGGATTTGTTCAAAATGCTGGGAACCGCGGGGGTACCTGCACGCACCTGCCTCGTGCACCGCGTGATCCCTTTGCGCAAGAAAGGTGCCGAATTGCTTTATGTCACCTGCCCCAGGCAAGGTCTGGCAGTACAGCCCGATGAGCTTTGGATTCCAGCGACTGATCTTTATCGCTTTGAAGAAAAGCATGCTCTTGGTCAGTGTAGTGGCAGGAGTGGCAATCGGGGTGGACGTGAACCGAAGTATGACTGGGAAGGAATGTGGGCACCGCTGTGTGTCCATCTGTTTACACAAGGCATCCCCAGCACCCTGAATGAGCTCGCCAGTGCGATGCAGGACTGGTTTATTGAGGCCTCTGCAAGCGGAGAGGCGCCTGATATGAGTACCATCCGCCGCCGTATTCAGCCTCTTTGGCAGGCCCTGAAAACGGCACGGGAGAATTAGCAGTCAAGGTTGGTGCAGAAAAGATAGGTGAGGTTGGAGGAGGTGGCACAACTTGCTGCGTGCTTCTGCGTGGCTTGGCGGTCACATAACCTGCAACTGCATTAACACTCTCACGCAAAGGAGATTCCATCAGATGGGCATAGCGCTGGGTTGTGCTCATTTGGGTGTGCCCCAAGAGCCTGCCGATCACCTCCAATGAAGCGCCTCCAGAGACAAGTAGCGATGCAAAAGTGTGGCGCAGATCATGAATGCGCACATCGCAAATCTCTGCTTGCTTCAAGATGCCTTGCCAATACCGGCGCATTTCATGAACTGGTTGCCCGGAAACGTCTCCCGGAAACAGCCAGGGGCAGTCTTCAGAGACAACGGATTGGCGTCTCCTCACCAGGTCAGCGACCTCAGGTGATATAGGCAGGCGGTGGATACGCTTCTGTTTGGTATTGGTTGCTGGTTTGAACCAGGTCAGGAGTTCGAGGTTGAACTGTTCAAAGCGGGCAAATCTTACTTCGCCCAGACGCGAGCCTGTGAGAAGGCAGAGGCGAATCACATCAGCCCCGCGTTTGTCTTTGCTGTTCTCCAACGCTTCAGACAGACGGTTGATCTCATCAAGTGACAAGAACCGCTCGCGGGCATTCTCTAGCCTCTTGTGGAACCCTTGCGCTGGGTTATCAGGACGCATCTTCCACTGTACAGATAGATTGAACATCTTGCGCAAGATCTCGCCCAGACGATTGGCGCGGATCGGTGTGGATTTTGGTTTGCTTCGGCGTTTGAGTTTCTTTGTTGGACGATGTCGCCCAGCGGCTACGTTACTGAGCAGCTTGTTGACATCCGCAGGTGAAATCTCGCGCACCAGGAGGTTCTTCCATTGCGGCAGCACCAGTTTAGTCAGCATGGAAATCTGGTCTGCCTGATTGCGGGCGGCAAGCTTGGGCAGGTGTTCATCGATATAACGCTCAATAAGATCGCTCACACGCGGGACAACACGTTCTGCCTCCCGGTTGCCCAGCGGGTCGCAATCAAGCTCAATCTCCCGGCGGATGGTTTTGGCTCGCTCTCGTGCTGCGACCACACTCCAGGCTGGCCATTGGCCGATGGTGTAGCGACGCTGCCGACCATTGACGCGGTAGGACACGTTAAACGCCTTGGTACCGGACTTATAGATCACCAGCGCAAAGCCGGGCACCACGCTGTCAAACAGCTGGTACTGCCGAACTCCACGGGTGGCATTGCGGGCGATCTTTTCAGTAAAGCGCTGACGACTTGGCACAATCCACTCCCCCCTCACATAACATCCAAGTAATGCGTAGTGTGCCAGCTCTTGCAAGATCCAAGTCTCATGGTTGGGCGCTCTCACACTTGCAGGAAGTCTAATCGGAGCAGCTCTTGGGCGTATAGGCGTTCACAGGCAGTGAAAGGCGTTCAAAGGTGGTGAAAAGTAGAAGGGTACGCATAAGGTGCCAGATCAGGAGAAAAATCACCCCTGCAAAAGAAATTGAAGATGAGTAGCGACAAGCAGAGCATCCAGCTTCAACCAGATTGCAGGTCAGGCATAATGCTGAGCGATCTTCATCGGAAGGCCGTTTTTCGCTGGCAGGGGCCAACAACTGCGCTTCTCGAAGGGACTGATTTGAAGGGCATTTAGAGCGCGAAGGGTCTCTCATACGGCTCAAATAACGCCTTGCCTTTGAGGAGCTATCCTGATTTTCACTTATATTTCATGGGCAGGCCATTGTTGGTCAGGATTAGGCCAAAATTGGCTCGCTGTTTTCTTATATTTATCAGGTACTTATCTTGAGTGTTAGCGTTTCAAGCCATCCTTGGCTCAAGATTACGTTGCGGCATTTAACTTGATGCTCTGCAATCAGGCTAAGTTTACGCACGCCTCAGAATTATTTTCCTTTGTAATTTCAATGAATAAGGATGAATTGCAAGTTTTTGTGACTAGTCCCCTCACTCTGGCATGCAAGTTGCGATTGTGTTGGTACGCTGTCGCAGACTGGTGTCTGGGGCTGTGGCCCATTGTTGTCAAATGGGGTTCATTTATTTGTTTTGCTGCGTCTTTCCGCAAACGGAGGGCGCTCACCAGGAGCATACTATGCCAACACCCGCTTATATCACCATTGAAGGGTCAACTCAGGGTCCAATCACTCAAGGCGCGTTTACTGAAGATTCCGTCGGTAACGTGTGGCAGGAAGGCCATGAAGACGAGATCATGGTGCAGGCCATTGATCACACCGTCATCATTCCTCGTGATATCCAGTCCGGCCAGCCAGCTGGTCAGCGCGTGCACACTCCGTTCAAGTTCACCTGCTCCATGAACAAGTCCATCCCGCTGCTTTATAATGCGCTGGTCTCTGGTGAGATGCTGCCTAAATGTGAAGTTAAATGGTACCGCACCAACTCTTCCGGCAAGCAGGAGCATTTCTTCACCACTTCCTTTGAAGATGCGCTGATCACCAACATCGAGTGTGGCCTGCCACATTGTCAGGATCCAAAGAACGCTGACTTCACTCAGCTGATCACCATTGAACTATCTTACCGCAAGATCATGTGGGAGCACACAGTCTCCGGCACCTCTGGTGCTGACGACTGGCGCGCACCTGCTGCTTAAGCCTTCCTTCCTGATGGGAATGGAAGTCAGATCCGGGCCAGCTTTGGCCCGGACACTGCCTATGGGTGAGTACACACCAGGCAGCATTTGATTTGGGCGTGATCTGCGGAGTTGGAATATGCAATTTGTCTCTGGCAAAGCCTCAGAGAAGCGCGGTTACTTGCGCAGCTTCTTTCGCGCCCTGCTGTGGCGCCGGCGTAAGGTGGAGGCAATTGCTGAAGCTGCACCCAAAGAGTGCGATCCGGCAGGAACGGCGCATGTGGTCTTGCAAGGTCGTGACCGGCCTGAACGGTCTTCTGATGCTCTGCACGAAGATCTGTCAGAAGAGCTGGAGATCCGGGGCTTTCTGGATCAGTTTCCCGGCCACCGCTTGATGGTCAGGCCAGGGGAACAGCCCCACAAGGAGATATTCTGATGGTCTATCCGCTAGCGGAACAACGTATGGCAGCAGAGTTGATCAATCCACGCCAGGAAGAAGCAGTGGTGATGGATATGGAGCTCTTTGCGCAAGCCGTAGTAGACGCCCATCAAAGCCTTGGAACAACAACTGGCGGTGCCCTTGATCTGGCGAGCCTGCCAGTGCTGCTACGCGATATGAAGGGTGGTCAAACACTCTTAAAAGAAATCGGCCTGCAGGGGCGCTATTACACAAAGGTAGTGAACGGCAAGACCTATGTGGTGTTTAAGGGATACTCCGCTCTGCGTGAGACCTTGAAGGGTACACGGTATCTGTCCACGTCCCCCAAAGTCGTTGCTTTTGGCATTGGCCCGGAGGCACTAAAATCAGCAGGCAGGTCAAACGCAGTCATCATGATCACCTGTTATGTAGTGCTCGATGTGATGCAGTTCATCATGAGTGATGAGCAGCTCTATCATGAGTTGTTTGCCAACATCATTACCGACGTTGCTATTGGTACGGTGGCACTGGCTGCCGGGACGTTGGCAGCTGGTTGGCTGGCTGGACTGACTGTGATTGCGCTTCCCGCCCTTGTAGTTGCTGGAGGAGCGATCGTTGTTGGAATGATCGCTGGTATTGCTTTAGCCGAACTCGATAAGGCATTTGGTATCCGGGAAAAACTTGGCCAAGCTCTGCACTGGACAGGTAAGGCAATTGCCCATGGAATTCAGGAGACAGGGCAGATCATTCGTGAAGCACAAGTTTCCATGCGCCAGAAGGTGGAAGAGTTTGAACGCCGCAGCAATAGTTTTTTGTACCGGCTAGAGCGTGAGATCATTTGGCACTTTGGCGGTTCAGATCTGTATAACCAGATCTACCGGAGGTAGCGATGTTTGACTGGTGTTTTGACCGCATTGAGAAATCCGCAAATTGGCTTGCTGCTGATCTCAAACGGACACATGTCGCAATGCTGTTTTTGGATTGTCTGGTTATCTTTCTGTGCTGGATCATCCTCTCTGACATCTTTCTTTTATTCGGACAGACACAGGACCTTCTGATTGTCCCGCGCGGAAAGACCCAATGGGTTCTTGGAGGGCTTTGTCTTCCTGTTCTCCATTTCGCTCTTACACCGTGGGGGCAACGATGGGTCAAGAGCTCGGTTAAAAGCTTTTCGGTCGTGTTCCTAACCGTTGCTGTTGGCGGGGCCTTTCTTGGGGTTGTGCTCACCGACTACGCCCGTACTCAGGCTATCGCAGCTGGATACCGCTCCTGTGACCAAACTTTCCTGAATGACTTCCAGCGTGACGATGAAAAACTGGTTGCTCCCGGTGTGTTGTGTCCGTCGTCTTCCTCTACTGGCAAACCCTATCCGCCACCAGAGTGAGGCCCTAACGAAGCCCGCCAGACCACTCTCAATTCTTATGCTTCCTTTATTTTTTCCTTTGCCAGTGAGTTTGTTATGAATGCTATTGTCCAAATCCCGCAGCTCTTCCAGGAACAAGATCTGGCCTTCACCTTTGCAGCTCCTGCGCAGCCCAACGCGGAGTTGCTGGTCACCGGGTTCTCGGCAACAGAGCGTCTCAATGGGCTCACGCAGATCCAGATTGAGCTTGCCAGCCCCGACAACGCTCTCGACTTGCATAGCCTGCTGGATACGCCCGCCACGCTGACCATCCATCATAAATACGAGGGCCTGCGCCATCTCTCCGGGGTGATTGCCGAGATTGCCCGGGGCAATGAAGGCCATCACCGCACCAGTTATTCGCTCACACTGCTGCCCAGCCTGCACCGGCTGGCTCATGGCTCTGACTGCCGGATCTTCCAGAAGAAAAGCGTGCCCGAGATCGTTAAGATCCTGCTGAAAGAACATGGCGTAGAGGATGTGAAGTGGGATCTGACCGAGCCTCATGAGGCCCGCGAATACTGCGTGCAGTACCGGGAAAGTCACTTAAGCTTTTTAGATCGCATCACGGCTGAGGAAGGCATCTGGTACTATTTCACCTATGGCGCCAACGGCCAGCATACGCTGCAGTTCATTGATAACCCGCAGATCGTCTCCGAGTTGCCGGACCAGCCTAAGTTGGAATACAACGCCATGGCTGGTGGAGCTGTCAAAGGTGTCTATTGCAACAGCTTTGTCCTGCGCGAGCAGCTGCGCGCCACCAGCTTCATGCAGCGTGATTATTCCTTCAAGAACCCGCCTTACAACCAGCAACACGCCCACCAGCGCGGTGAGGACAACGGCTCTGCCGGAGATTATGCGCTCTATGAATATCCGGGGCGCTACAAAGCCGATGGTGTTGGCAAGCCGTTCACAAAACACCGGCTGGAGGCAGCACGTGTTGAGGCCACCACAGGCCACGGCACGACCAATGCGATTCACCTGATGGCCGGTCATCAGTTTGCGCTCACGGACCATCCGAACGACGACTACAACATCAAGTATCATTTGCTCACTGTCTCGCATCAGGGCAGTCAGCCGCAAGCAGTGGCTGAGGAAGCTGGCAGCGGTACCACCAGTTACAGTGCAGGGTTTGAGGTCATGCCCGCCCGCCTGCCATACCGGCCCAAACTGCTCAAAAAGCCTTTGGTGGACGGCCCGCAGATCGCCCATGTCACCGGACCGGAAGGTGAAGAGATTTACTGCGATGAACATGGCCGGGTGAAAGTCTGGTTCCCATGGGACCGCCATGGCGCCAAGAACGACACCTCCTCCTGCTGGATCCGCGTGTCCTCCAACTGGGCCGGCGCCAGCTGGGGCCACATCGCCATCCCCCGCATCGGCCACGAAGTCATCGTAGACTTCCTCGAAGGCGACCCGGACCAGCCGATCATTACGGGACGGACGTACCACAACAATAACAAGAGTCCTTATAAGCTTCCTGACCATAAAACACGGATGTCGATCAAATCTGATAGTCACAAGGCAGAGGGTTTCAATGAGCTGCGCTTCGAAGATGAAGGCGGACGCGAGGAAATCTATGTCCATGCTCAAAAAGATATGAACGTCGAAGTTCTGAATGATCGATCTAAACGCGTTGAAAGAGACCAATCAGAAATAATTGGTAACGATAAATCGATCGAAGTTGGAGGCGATCATGACGAGGTCATCTCTGGAAACTTATCAATTGCGGTCGGGGATAACCCTTTATCGGCTACGATCATGGCCAAGACACGCCTTCTGTTCTCAAAGACCGGTAACTTGCTGGAAAAGATGAAAATTCCAGATCCTTTCAACTTCGCGAAAGGAAACATGCAGATTTTTGTCGAGAAGAACAAGTCAGAGGTTGTGAGCATCGCGTCCTCTGAAGTCGTTGGTGTCACCAAATCAATAGTTGCAGGACAGTCACTTCAACAGACGGTCGGTAAAGCTATGAGTACAATCGTCAGAGGAAGAAAAGAAGTCGATGTCGGACAAATTATGAATGTTCGCGTTGGTGATCAGCTCACCATCAAAGTGGGCGAAAACTCTGTTTTGTCCATGTCTAAAGAGGGGAACATCGTTCTCAAAGGGAAACACATACAACTTGAAGCCGACAAAATTAATCTGAACTGAGGTGATCCATGTCTGAGATTAGGAAGATTTTGGAAGATCGCGTTGGGTCAGAACTAGGATCTTTAGGATATGGAGGGGAGTTACTGGTTCAAGCGCTTGGGGCACTGGGTAAAAGTCAACCTGTGTATCTAGGCTGGGGGCAGTACCTTCCGGGTACGGAAAAACAATCTGATACTCCTTTAGTCTTGAAACCGGAACACTTGAAGCATGGCACTGAAGCTGCCGTTAAGATGCTGATGTCCGATCTACCGCTTCATCAAAAGTTTGCTGCCCAACCGGGTAAGCAAGAGGACTGGCAGCCCGTTTCAGCGCCGCCGCCTATCTGTACCGAGGATAATCCGTCAGGAATTGACGTTCTAGAGGCGGTAGAGTTTGCTCAAGGGCGTGAAACTAATATCGTTTTGCCTCCTCTGCCTCCAAAAAAGGAAGAAGAAAAAGCCCAAGAAGAGGGTTGGGAGATTAAGGCATCTGGGCTAGAGCGCAAAACGCAGGACGTCGGTGTTCAGTCGGGGCGCAGATCGGGAATTCGAAGAGATGTTAACTCGGGTGCCACCCAGAGGAATCCTAATGGTAGCCGCATTATCGACAACGATCTGAAAGGAAAATGGGAAGATGGGTTTAGTGTTGCAAAAGTTGGTGTAGAAGACAAATTATTTGATGAATCTGTAGCCAGTGGAGATTTTGGTGGGAAGGATTCGTTCTTCTCCGGCAAAGGCAAAGTCCTAAGTACATCCGGGAAAGCTGCGGCAGATACTGAGTGGACGAGCAAGGGTCTTACAGCACAGGCCGGTGCTGAATTGAAAGGCAGTTTTCTTGAAGGTTCTGCTGGTACAAATAAAGACAACTTGGTGAGTGTTCAAGTTGAGGGCTCTGCTGTTTCCGGAAAAGCTGAAGCGAAGGTAAAACTTGTTGCAACCGCAGAAGAGGTTACTTTAACTGGAGGTTTGGGATCAGCTGTGTATGTTGGTGAAGTTGCTACTGAACTTGGGGTAAGCATCACGCCCTGGCACATCTTAAACCCACTGATTAAAGGTTGGAATTCCATCTCAGGTGATGATGTCGAGCCTTTGGGTGAATGTGCAAAAATAGGTATTACAGGTAATGTCAAAGCTTCTGGTCAGGTGGGGTTTGGGGCAGAGGCTGAAGGCAAGATTGGTCATGAAAGTGGAAACTTGCTGGCTGAGGCTGGACTAAAAGGGACTGCTGGTGTGGGTGGTGGTTTGAAGGGGAGTTTAGGGACTACTGGCCTAGACAAGTACTGGGATGGAACATGCGCAATACCAAATCCCTTTTCAGATTAAAGGAAAATAAAGTTGAAGAAAGAAATAGCACAAGTCCTCCTTTTACTTGTTCTTTTTATGTTTCAAGGGAACAGCAGCGTGGCTAATGACTCAGTTAAATTCGCACTTATAGAAGCTGACAAAAAAACAAGTACGTTTAGTTTTATTGATAGTTATCTGAATTTTTCTAGTAGCTCCCCGAAGGATTTTATTTGGAACAAAGCTGATGCTCCAGTAGCTGTTCTTGACGATGCTCAGGTCGTCAGCGAATTTACCGAAGAGTATATAGGTTACGACCCTCTCAACCGGGATCGGCTAGAGATACGCCTATATGCGGCCAAAATCATTCCTGAACGAGTTGCTCTCGGCGTTGGATATGGCAGGCTTCTGGCTTCTAAATGGGGTGCACTCAATTTTGGGGAATTTACTCATGATCATGATTTTGGGGAGGTATTGGGTGGAGACAACTCAAGCGGTGTAATGCTTGTCAATCGCATCTCCGTCATGCGCCGAGGCCAACATATTCTTATCATCCGCAGTAGGTTCGATGCGGACTACTTTGATCAGTACAAAGACGCAATCGCGACATTTGTGGGATCAATTGAATTTGCTAAGGTTGTGCAAAAAGACCCGATTGTTGCGTCTCTCGAAACTGCATACTTGTTTGAGAAAGATCCAGAATATAAATTCAAGTATCATATGCCAAGTAATTGGAAACGCGCAGTTTCTATGGAAGTGCGTCGCAAAGAAGCTGAGTTTGATTTCTGGTTAGATGTTGGCGATAATTTAGGCAATTCTGCTGCACTTGCTTTTGTCATTCCTTCTAGTGATAAAAGAGTTAAAGCGGGAAAATTTACTGTAGATCCTGACAGAGCGGCAAACATCGCACGTGAATATGCAAAATCACTTATTAGTAATGTATCTTCCAATAGGCCCTTTCATTTTACAGGTATCGAGAGGGCTGTTTTGCCACGGTTTGAGCAGATTACATCTTACAACGAGTTGTTTAATTTTTCAGGAAATCTTGAGCTGGAGGATGAGAAAGGAAGCCTGCCCTATCTGGTTTCAGTAATGGTTACCCTTGGCGAAAAAGGTACATTAAACACAACTGCAGTGATGACGACAGAGCATTCCAATGACTACCGATTTGGCACAAAGAATCATGTTGAGTTTACCCATCAACTGATGATGGACGCTCAAGAGCATTTTTGGAAGGTTAGAGCTAGCCAGCCACATTAATACCGTAATTTTTACCAGTTATAAGGATAAGCGCATGCCAGCTGCATATCGTAAGGGAGATATAGCCTCCGGTCACGGGTGTTTCCCGCCCACACCATCTGTTGCTGGGAGTCCTAATGTGTTCGTCAACAAAATTGCTGTTGTGCGGGTCGGAGATGGGGTTGCTGCTCACGGATGCAAGAAATGTCCGTCACATGGCAGGGCTATGGCTGCGGGCTCCGGAACTGTCTTCGTAAATGGCCGTGCAGCATGTCGGGTCAGCGACAGCGTAGGGTGTGGTGGTTCTGCTGCTGCAGGATCAGGGAATGTGTTTTTTGATGGTTAACAAAGAAGATAGTAAGATCGGGGCATTTGACTTAGGGGAGGGCCTCACACCAGTGGATGTATGGCAAGGCCTTCACGCCAGCGAACCTCTCTGGATTGCATCTGCGGGCGTTGACGGTGGCAACGAAAATCAGACCCGTATTGACGAGACAGATCTAAGCCTTCTGAAGAGACTGGAGGCATTCCCCGCAAAAAGATGGGCTCAGATGTGTGACGGCATCGGCTGGACACCACTTGGCGCGGCAGCATTGTCCTGGTGCCAGAGTTCAAACGATCAAGTCTTCAAAGTTGCATGGTCAAACGCAGTTAAAGATGAAAAACTCAGTGATAGTCAAAAGCGGGCATTAAAGCTGGCAAAGGCTTACGATTAAGACGATGCTCGTTTCACCTGAGTTTGTATCGTAAGAGTATCCTGATTACCTTTACGTCCTGCTCAAGCGTTGGGATGACGGAAACTAAAAGTTCTGCGTCAACACCACGTCAACCGCTGTACGTAGTTTGAGCTGTACATAACGTCTTTTGATGTCGTATACTTCATTAAAGTTATATGAGAGTTGCTAAGCAGTATCAGTCGCTTGTGGGCTAAGTTATTGAAAAGTAACTTATAGTAGAACTTACTACATTAGAGACTCATAACCTGAAGGTCGTAAGTTCAAATCTTACCCCCGCAACCAAAATTCGGTCAATAGATCAAACATATAACAAAAGCCCTGAACCTCTGGTTCAGGGCTTTTTGCGTTCGCGTCAACATTTGAACCAGTCGCGGATTCCTCCGAGAAGAGGTTGGTGCGCCAATAACCGGAGGTTCTTCTAATGCTCTGGGAAAAAGGAAATTTTCGGATTGAGCGATAGATATAGTTCACCCACAAGACTTGAGTGCAGCTTAAATATATTATTGGGCAATCTCTGATACGAGTTTTCTTAGAAAATCGGTCCATAATACGAGGCAACAACATCTCTACTTTTAAACTCGATCAACTATTGGGTGATTATCCACGGTCTTATTTTTCCTCTCCTGCAGAACCCTTCAGGCTAAGCCGGCCTATCAGTTCCATTGGCATTGGAAAGACAATGGTATTACTTCTATCGCTTGCGATTGTCTGCAGTGTTGTCAGGTAACGCAGCTGCATAGCTTGATCGTTCTGGGAGAGAATTCCGGCGGCTTCCAGAAACTTTTCCGCTGCTTGGGATTCGCCCTGAGCATCGATGACCTTGGCAC
>NZ_LMCE01000126.1:0-12864 GCF_001623285.1 Pseudovibrio sp. Ad26 | reverse complement strand
GTGCCAAGGTCATCGATGCTCAGGGCGAATCCCAAGCAGCGGAAAAGTTTCTGGAAGCCGCCGGAATTCTCTCCCAGAACGATCAAGCTATGCAGCTGCGTTACCTGACAACACTGCAGACAATCGCGAGCGATAGAAGTAATACGATTGTCTTTCCAATGCCAATGGAACTGATAGGCCGGCTTAGCCTGAAGGGTTCTGCAGGAGAGGAAAAATAAGGAAGTGTTTCTAAGTTATGCTGGCTGGAAGGTATCTCTCAAGGGCTCTATTACAGTTGGTCAAAGGAGTTACTTGAGGTTCACTATTGCATCTTGGTTTAATCCCGAAAGCAACTATGGGATCCCCAATGGCCTATGTTATAGAGGCTACAAGTGCCTGGACGGTCAAGGGTGAAGCAATTTCGGCGGTCGCGGCATTTGAAAATGCTTATTGCAGAGCGCAACACTTTACCTAAGCTGAATTCAACCCATGCTGGAACCGACTGTAGGTCCATTGTTGGCCCCGTTTGTCCAAAGTGTAAGCTTTAATGCGTTCTGTTCTTTGTGTTTGCAGCGAGAGAGGCCACTTCGTCTGTAGTTCAGGCTTGAAAGCGAACCACGCTGACAGGCAACTACAGGTCAACGGGCGTCATTTCAGTATGACACTACATCTCACCGGCACCATTCAGAAAGTTGCGGATCTCTCCTTATCGAGCATGGAACTGGTCGGTCAGAACTTTGAACGCCCCTCAGGCCTCGATAATCTTGGCTCCAAGTCATTGAAATCAGGGTTAGTGTTGCAGCTACAATATCGAACGTAATCGGCTTTTGATCAACGCAGAACCTAGCTTAAAAGGGGGGGAGGCTTAGTCTCACCCATGTGCTACCAGGTGCACATTTTTTGCTTTTACTGCCTCGCCTCTTCTGCAATCAGCGGTGAGTACCGCGCGACCTAGCGGTTGAGGGTGGCATGGGCAAAATCAACGCCTTTGGCAAACATGAAGATTCAAACTTAAAGCAAAAATCTTTAAAGCTCCCAGACAAAGGCGAGAGGGTCAAACTCTCCATTTCCTCGTGCCTGTTTCAAGAGCGAATCTAGTTCGGGTAACTGTTCAGATTTCCCAAGCCATCTCTGATGGCACTCTTTGCGCCATATAAAATCTAAGTAAAAATATTAAATTATGGCTATATTATGTGTAAATAATTTATATAATGAAGTATACAATTTATTCGACATAACTCTACAAAATCGACTTCAATAATAAATAATAAATGATATCAATTAGATAACATCATTAGGGTTGATAATTTGCATTCAGACGCATTTTAGACAAAAATTAATTTTACATAGGTTAAGTTTGAGTTGTATTTTAAAAATAAAAATTCATGTGAAAAAATACTAATTAATATTGTTTATTTCTGACTTGTGCTCAATTTTACTTCTGTAGTTAAAGTAAAAATTGAGGGTAAAATGCATTACAGTTATTGGGGCTCTTCTGGCCGCTATAAGTACAATCCTTATGGCTATTATCCCTACAAGTGGACTTCATCTGGCGATGAATGGCGTGATGCCCCATTTAGTCGCTCCACACCCTATACAATTGATGCGGGCGAGAGCTTTGTTGGAAGATTGAACTACCGCGGTGATCGTGATGCTGTGGCAATCGAGCTTGAAGAAGGTAAAGAGTATACAGTCTCCCTGAAAGGAACCGGATACTACGGTGTTCGCAACACTGTCCTTACGCTCTATGATAGTGATGGTAACCGTATTGCCTTTGATGACGACAGTGGAGAAGGACGTAATTCTGAGATCACGTTTACGGCTACTTCCAGCGGCAAATATTATATTGGCGCTTCTTCCTTTGGTAATCGTTATACCGGTAGTTATGAGATCAACGTAATCGAGAATGCCGTTCCAGTAGATCCAGACCCTGTGGATCCAGACCCTGTGGACCCAGATCCAGTAGACCCAGATCCGGTAGATCCAGACCCAGTAGATCCAGACCCTGTGGACCCAGACCCGGTGGATCCAGATCCGGTGGACCCAGATCCGGTGGACCCAGATCCGGTAGATCCAGACCCTGTAGATCCAGACCCGGTAGACCCAGATCCAGTAGATCCAGATCCGGTGGTTCCCCAGCCCACCTCCGACCCTGAGATCGTTGTGCCTGAGGGGCACTTTACCAATGATCAAATCGCTAACCAGCTCACTGATGTAGCTTGGAGCAGTGGTCGTCGTGCATTTGATGTGGAACCAGGCGGCACGATTACGGTAAACCTAACAAGCTTGAACAGTGATGGTCGGGCTCTCGCGATCAAAGCTCTTGATGCTTGGTCGATGACCACCGGCATCAATTTTGAGCAGGCAAATTCTAGCCCACAAATCACCTTCAGTGATGATAAAAGCGGCGCCTACTCAAGCTCCCGCACATATGGCGGCACCATTCAGTCATCAATCGTAAACGTGAGCACTTCATGGTTGAATAACAGTGGAACCAGTCTGGATTCCTATTCATTCCAGACTTACATCCATGAAATTGGCCATGCTCTCGGCCTAGGGCATGCTGGCAACTACAATGGCAGCGCACGCTATGGTGTAGATAACCACTATGCGAACGATTCTTGGCAGGGCACAGTTATGTCCTACTTCTCGCAGAGCGAGAACTCTGCTGTGGACGCCAGCTATGCCTATGTCGTTACACCAATGATTGCTGACATTCTTGCAATGCAGGATCTCTATGGCACCGCTGATAACATTCGCAGTGGTGACACTGTTTATGGCGAAAACTCAACCGCTGGCGGTTACTATGATGATCTGGCGGATCTGAACCGGGTAACCTACACCATCTCTGACAGCGGAGGGCGGGACACTCTCAACTTTAGTTCTGTGCGTGCTGATCAGAAAATCTCGCTGTTGGCAGAAACTTATTCTGATGTGAATGGCTACAAAGGCAATCTGGCCATCATGCGTGATACAGTGATTGAAACTGCCTATGCAGGTTCAGGCAACGACACGTTGATCGGTAACTTTGCCGACAATGCTCTTTATGGCAATGCTGGTCATGATCGTCTTGAAGGCGGTTTCGGCGACGATATGCTTTCCGGAGGTTCCGGAAATGACAGGTTTGTGTTTGATACCAATTGGGGTGCTGATGAAATCATCGACTTCGAAGATGGCTTTGATCTAATTGAATTCTTAGACAATATCGATAGCTTCAACGACCTAAACATCTCCGGTAAGGATGGTGACACCGTCATTTCTTATGAGGGTAGCTCCATCACCCTTTCAGACGTTGCCGTAAGCAACATCACGGCAGATGACTTCATATTTGCATGATAACCAACATGGAATAACCCGCGTCTGCGGGTTATTCCAAACCATGAACAGTTAACCGTTTAGAGCAACCATATTAATGGTTCCCCTTCTGGGGAATGCCCAAATTTTTGTATGCTCTCCATCACGAGGAGTTTAATCAGAAAGATAGGGCTAAACGTTGCGGAGATCATTCAGCAACAACATGCAAAAAGTGACTAATCTGCGTTGGCTTAAAAAGTTTAGAATTCCAAATTGATCTGGCTGAAAGTGATATTGCAGGGCCGCCCTCTGGTCTAATTTCGAAGTTCTGAATGCCAAGTAAGATCGATACCTCCACGCTTAACTCTTGTGCTCTTTCTTACTCAGCTGCGCGCAAGCCGCTTAACATCAACATGCAAACCGGGCCAAACACGCCGCTATTCAGAAGCTAATTCTGTCTAACTTCATTCGACGACGGACAGAAAATATATTCAATCTCAAAGCTTTAGATGCGCCTAGAGATTACAAATTTTATTTTTCCTAACACCGCCAGCATTACAAACTATCTTATGCTGTCACAATTGAACAACGACGCGGCTGAGCGGATCATGAAACTCGTGGCTTTAGGAAGAAAAATTATCTCTTCATGGGCCTAGATAGGGGCAAGGCTGCGGCAATCGCCTATACCTTCATACAAACCGCCAAGCTTAACAATGTTGACCCGCAGGCTTAGCTTACCTGGGTTCTTGTCCAAATCGCTGAGTACAAGATCACTCGTATCAATGACCTCATGCCGTGGTGTTACGCTTTAAAAGCTGTGTAACTAAAATTACCCAAGAAACTGGCTACCTTTGCCGGACGCTCATATTGAATTTAGATGCAGGAGCATATCAAACCTGCCTGAAAAACGACAGGTTTAGCCTAGTCACTCTCAGGCTAGTACGATTGAATTCAGAAATACTGGTTTGATATGCTTAGCATGCTAATAATTTGTGGTAGGGCGGCTACACGTGAGCAAAGTGTTTTTCTGGAGCCTCATGTCCATTCTTTGATTCTCGTTCTAACTTCTCGATCACAGTTGCTAAATCGTTGAGAAGCAGCTCTGCCATATCACGGCTGAAACCTTCCCTGAGAACAATCCTGAGAACGTGTATATCTTCAGCTCCCTCGGGCATTGCATAGGCAGGGACTTGCCAGCCATGAACTCTCAGGTATTCGGAAACCGCGTACACCGTGTATTTGCTCGGGTCTTTCATTTTGAATGCAAAGACTGGGATGGTACTTCCGTCACTTAGCAATTCAAACTCACCCATTTGTGCAATATTAATAGATAGATAGCCGGCAATTGAACGTAAGTTCTCCATTATCTTTGTGTAACCATCTCGGCCTAAGCGTAGGAAATTATAGTATTGCCCAACGATCTGATTACCTGGCCTAGAGAAGTTCAATGTGAAGGTCGGCATATCTCCGCCCAGGTAATCGACATGAAAAACGAGATCTTCAGGTAAATCGCTTTTGTCCCGCCAAACAACCCAGCCCACACCCGGATAAACCAAACCATATTTATGGCCTGATACATTGATCGATTTAACCAATGGCAAGCGGAAGTCCCATTCCAGTTCTGGCTGCAAAAACGGGGCGACAAATCCACCACTAGCGGCATCAATATGGAGAGGGACTTCACAACCAGTCTGTTCATTGGATTTTACCAAGGCATCGTGAACCTCTTTGATCGGTTCATATTCGCCTGTATACGTCGTTCCCAAAATTGCAATAACACCAATGGTATTCTCATCAATTTTTGCAATGGTTTCATCAGGGTCGATCACATACCGATCGGACGCCATTGAAACAAATCTTGGTTCAACATCCCAATAACGACAAAATTTTTCCCAAACGACTTGTACATTAGTTCCAAGGATTAAGTTTGGTTTATCTGTGGGTTTGCCTTTCCCTTTTTGTCGATCTCTCCACTTCCACTTCAATGCCATGCCCGCCAACATGACAGCTTCACTCGAACCTATTGCTGACGAGCCAGTAAACCCATCAGGCGCATGAAAGAGGTTCGCGACAATCTTGATGCATCGCTCCTCAATCATTGCGGTGTTTGGGTATTCATCTTTGTCAATCAGGTTCTTATCAAAGGTTTCGGCCATCAGGCGCTCAGCCTGAGGCTCCATCCACGTTGTGACAAACGTTGCCATATTAAGCCGGGCATTGCCATCAAGCATGAGTTCATCATGAATGATGCGGTATGCGGTCTCAGCTTCCATCTGTCTATCAGGCAAACTAAATTTAGGGATGGGTTCGCGCATCACTCTCCCACCATAAGAGGGCATCAACATCGATGAATCTACATTAGTATTGGCCATATCTGGTTTGGTATTTCCCATTATTGGGGTCCTTTTAGCTGGTCGCTTTTATCAGTGACCAAAACGGTCGGCGAAACGAAAAGAGTAAGACCGGAATAGCGACAACAAGTGCGAGACCTGCAAGCATCAAGAACTCAAAGGACTTGATGGAGAAAACACTATTAAGCGGAGGAATGAAGCCAATTGCAAAACATGCCACAGAGGCAGCTAAGCCAGTTCCAGCAACGAGCCACATACCTTTGTTCCCACCAGGAACACGATAAGCTCTCTCAACCTTCGGGTGTGTGTATCTCAAACGTATCGCTGCAGCGTACATCAGGATATACATCAGTGAGTATATGAGGACCGCTGCTGAGGTGAGTATCAAGAACGCTGTATTTACATCTTTGACAACAAGGAAGAACATGGCAATAAGCGAGATAAGTACGGCTTGTAAAATGAGGAGGTTTGTAGGTACGCCCTGGTGATTCACCTTTTGCGCCCAGAGAGGCAAATTTCCCGCTTGTCCGGCTGCTAAAAGCCCCTTCACAGGTCCCACAATCCAAGTGCTCACCTGTCCGGCAGCACCTAAAGCAACAAGAATTGCTAGTATCGGTATAAGCCACAGTAGGCCGAAATGCGTGAGTAAAGCAGAGAAGGCTTGCATTGCACCGTTGATTTGATCAATAGACTCCGCAGGTAACACCGAAGCGACAGTCAATCCACCCAACAGCGTTGTTACAAATCCAATCCCGGCGGCGCTGAAGATTGCGATGGGATAGACACGTCGTATATTCTTAACTTCTCGAGCATGGCTGGCTGATACTTCAACCCCAACAAAACCAAAGATAAAGCTCAAGAAGAGAACCAGGTTCCCGGCCTCCCAAACTGATGGGACCAGATTTTTGGCAGACAATGTCGTATCTAGATGGAGCTTATTTCCAGAACTTACATAGATTGCGCCCAATGCAATCAGGAGAACAGAAGGCAATAATACTCCCGCAGAAACAGCGACTGAGCTTATTGTGCCTGAGCCTTTACTGCCTCGGAAATTGACAAGGGTGGCAATCCAGTAAACAGACAAGATAATAAATACTATGAAGTACTTGTTGGCACCGAGTTCTGGGTCAAAAGCATATGCAAGAGAAGCCGCTATGTAGGCTAGAATAGAAGTAATCCCAAAGATACTCTGGATCCATTGCATCCAGACAGCAACAAATCCCATACGTGTTCCAAACGCTTCTTCAACCCAGTGGTACACTCCGTTTTTTGGCCACCCTGTTGCAAGTTCGGCGGAAACAAGGGCCACAGGTATAAGATAAGCGAAAATAGTGATGAGGTTGAAGAGGATCATTTTCATCCCGGTTTCAGCCATCATCGGCATATTACGGAGCGTCATGAATAAAGCAGCAGTCGTCAAAGTAAGCGCAAGTGCACCTATTTGATGCTCGCTTTTGGTACGTTGATTTCTCATATTTCAGGTGCTGTATCAGAGGGCAAAACACTAAGGAAATTGCATCTTTGAGAATTCTTCAAAGAGCAATTCCCTTACTTAGTTGGCACGAGTTTGCCAAAAATGAGACTGCATGGCAGCCTCTCATCAAAACAAATTTAGTTCAGGTCTTCCACTTCTTCGAAGAGGAATTTTCCCTTGGCATCTTCGGAGGTGCAAATCTTTACGAGTTTGTCGCGATGCTCGACAAAAGTTTCAGCATCCCACACTGGTGCATTATCTTTGCTGGATAGGTAGCCATCAATCCAGAAAAGTGTAACAACCGCATCAGGTGCACTCATCTCCAAAAACTCACCACAAGTGAGTTTTGACATATCACGCTTTGATGTAGCAGCTTCATCTGCATAGACGCTGCTCCCACTGGCAAGCAATAATGCAAGTGTAATACCCAAAAATCGCATGAGCTAACGTTCCCTTTAGAGCTAATTATCTAATGTTTCTAATAGGTAGGTCGGTTTTCCAACCTACAGTCGAACCATTAACACCCCGCTCATACGTTCGCTGTTAGCTGGCCAACAGCAAAGCTTATTAATGCTCAAAATTACCACTATTTAATTTGTTGTTTTCGCCTTAAATGGCGGATAACGAGACAATTGAATGCATATAGAATATGTTTTCAAAATTGCTTTTGCTGCATGTTGTCCATTTATGAAAAGGGGAGGCAAAGTTGTCGCATTGGCACCTTGCAACGATTAACTGGCTCGACGCGCTGCCAGATGACACTCTTAAAAATATACGTTTAGCTTCAAGAACTCAGATGTTTCAGGACAAAGAAACGATCTTTTCTCCTATGATTGAACCTGACACCGTGTATTTGCTCGAAAAGGGCTTAACGAGGCTATACCGTTGTTCAGACTCTGGCGGCGAGTTCACGCTTGGCTTCGTTGAACCGGGAGAAGTTTTTGGTGAGCTATCCGCACTCAACAACGACCCTCGCGAAAGCTTTGCTGTAGCGATCGACCAATGTGGTGTTTTAAAACTTCCGAAGAGGGTTTTCATCGAACTAATGCAAACCGCACCAAGTTTTAGTTTTGCAATATCCAAACAAGTTGGAAAGCGCTTGCAACGGATTGAGACCAGAGCTGAAGATTTGATTTTTAAAAGTGCGACATCGCGCATGGCAAAAATGATAAGCCTGCTCGCAAGTGATCTGGGACAGGAAAATAACAATCGCATCAACATCAATGTGCGTTTAACACAAGGTGAGATGGCAACCCTTGTCGGATGCTCGAGGCCAACCGTCAACCTCACTCTCAATGACTTTAAGAGGCAAGGCATCATTGAACTAGAAGACGGCTACCTTAGCATCATTAAACTCAAAAAGCTTAAAGACTTGGCCGGTGCAGTCCCAGAGTATGCAGAGTGAATGAAGTCCCACTTATTAGAATAGCTCTGACAAAACGAACGCGCTATACGAAAGCCTCCAACATAACTCAAAAATATCTGGCGGCCTGTTAACCAGCTAACAGACACAGCACGTTCATCTGCTCCATAGCTTGCCAGCAAACAATACAGACTTGCACAATTGAACAAGCCTAATGATCGATGTTCAAGCCTGTTTTGCTTGTTTTTCAGACCGAAACAAGGTGATAAAAATGTCCGAATTGATCGTCATTGGCTATGATAATGAAGCAGAAGCAGAAAAGGCCCGTGAAGAACTGTTAGAGCTACAACACGAGTATATGGTGGAAATTGCAGATGCAGTTGTTGCGAAGGCAAACGAAAACGGAAAAATAAAGCTCAACCAGATGGTCAACATGTGGACTGCCGGAGCCGCTGGAGGCGCATTTTGGGGATTGCTGATTGGTCTAATCTTCCTGAACCCGCTTCTAGGTGTCGTCGCAGGCGCATCAGCCGGAGCGCTTGGCGGGGCCCTCAGTGATTATGGCATCAACGATAAGTTCATGAAGGACGTTGCTTCCATACTCAAACCAGGTCAAGCAGCTTTGTTTATGATGGTACGCAAAGAAGTATCCGACAAAGTTATCGAAAAGCTCAGTCAGCAGGGTGGTCATATTATTCGAACAAATCTTGATCGCTCCAAAGAGAACTCCCTTCGTGAAGCCTTTGACGCAGCTCATTCTGAAGTTTTAAGTGTAAACTTATAGAATTCAAGAGATAGAGTCGGGTTACCAATGCCTTTGAGGTACTGCGTAGCCTGACCTTTATACGTTAAAGGACTTGAGTAATCACTTAGTGCGGTCGTCATCTTGCCCTGAGAAAACAGACAGACACTGCGGATATACAGCTTTAGTATGCGCTTCTAATCCGGGTACAACGCATGTGATGTTTCAATCCTCTTTTTCGGTAAAAGAAAATCCTGCACCGTAAACGAACTTCCCAGCTTGTCTTTCTGCGCAGGGCTGTACAAGTGGTGCCATGCTCACCTCATAGACCTTCGAATGTTTTCGAAAACCAACAAAGACATGAGCCTCTGACACCACTTCTACGCATATTAGTCGAGCATTAAGGCCAATCAATCACCAGAAAATCTAGCGATTTGAAAAGATAAACTGATCTAGTCACCATTTTTCAATGATGGTCTCATCGCTCCATGTGGTCAAAGGAGCTTCGGACCACGTGCCGTAGGCGGTGTTCGGGAAAACGATCCACTCTGCACCCCATTTAGCGGCATTCTCATCGACAAGGGATTTCTGGTGATCCAGAGGAGTTTTGCGGAAACCGCCGTCGAAGTCATGCAATGTATCCCCCAGCATCAGGACAATCTGGTGATCCTTCCGCACAATCTCACGTCGCTCCACTTTGGGTGGTCCAAGCAGAAGAACAGTCTCGGGGCTGATCTGTGGTAAACCCAGCTCATTCAATGTGGCCAGTGTGTAATCTTTCTGCTTGTCCGCACGGTCTGAAATATAGCGAATAGAAACCCCCAGTTCATCTGCGTAGTTTAAGAATTCCCTTGCTCCAGGGATCAATGTCGGCTTGCCATCGCGCTCCCATGGGAGCCAAGTGTCCCATACATCATATGTATGGCAGTTCTTCAGATCACGAGCCAACAGGGCACTATTATCAATCACAGTCTCATCCAGATCAGAAACAATAGCCAGTTTCGAAGGATCATCTGCCGCTTCGACTGCAGCTGCAAGTTTCTGCGTAGCAATGTTGTAGGCTTGTCTCTGTAGTGCCCGAACTTCCGCTGATTGCTGCTGGAAACGCAAGCCCATGGTGAACTCCGCAACAGAACAGTCGTTTGAGGAAGCTTCTTGCGCGAAGCTCGCCTGCGCCAGTGAACCCAAGGTCAAACAGGTCAATACGGAAGTCGTGAGGAAGCGTTGTTTCATAAGACTATTCTCTTTCATTGAGCTTTTGCTTTCATGGCTTTGTGAAATTTCACAAAGCCATGGTCATGAGGCATACAAAACTCACAGCCGATCTTAAACCGTGTTAATAGTCTTATTGACATCGTCTATCGACAGACGGAAGTTTACTTGGTTTCTAGGCGGTCAGCATGACACGATGGGAACTGGATATCTAGGAGTTCTGGTCACAGCTTCACTTCATAAGTTTTCGGCGGTTCGGCAAAGTGGTGTGAGCGGAAAAATCATGGCAATGAGCTGTTAGCAAGAATGTTAGAATCTTCGGGCAAGAGGGAGAGGCCATTTTTGAACCTCACATTAAGCGACACCCACTTCCAATTGAAAACGTTACACTAGCTCGTTAATGGCAGGTAGCAATTTTCGAAAAACTCTTGAGAATTGAAAACTGCCGACAGTCTCAAAGAAGCCAATGTTTTTTCTCGAGTTAATCTGAAAAAGTATCAGCGGCAGCGAAGATGGGTGAAATCCGGCTTTCAAACGCTCTCATTAGCTTCCATTGAGTTCCCTATCGAAGCCTTATAGAAATGAATAAGGGAGTGATTTGCCCCAAAATCCTCCGTCAGGAGTGATAAATGAGGCAGAACGGCTCACTACATGAATGGCTATTTAGAGAATTACAAACCCTTCATGAAGATAGCTGAAGGCGCTTCTATGAAGGCTGCCTCAACTCTTGATAGAAACATGCGAAGGTCCGATATTGGCCCTCAGCGTTAAGCTGGTCAAGAGCCATCCCAAGTTGATGTCTAGCTCTGGATGAGACGATCTGTAACTAGGCTAATGTCAGCTTTAGTCACTCCGCAACAAGTTGACTAAATCGACCTAAGGCCGAAGTCATGCACTGGCCGGACGTGCTTTGATTTCGGCTAAATATCACACAGTATAAAGGCCTTTAGCATTCGCTGAAGGCCTAGATTTATTAGGGCACGTTAGACAAATTGGAAATCGTCCGGATTCAGCTCTGCAATTGAAACGCTCTTCAACGTGACAGAATTACTTGTTCCGAGAGTAATCATAGTATCAGCGCCATTCTCGCTTGCGGCTTCAATGATCGCATTGAAGTCGGCAAATACTGTCTGATCGAACTTGATTAAATCTCGGATACTTGAACCTGCTTCAAAGTCAGTGATGACATCGTTGCCAAAATTGACACCTACAAACCGGAAGGTGTCCGAGGATGAACCGCCAGTAAGCGTGTCGTTCCCGTCACCACCGTCGATAAAGTCAGCTCCTTTCCCTCCGTCGATTGTATCTTCTCCCTGAAGGCCAAGCATCGTGTCATTAAAATCGCCACCTATAAGAGTATCGCTAGTTACTGTGCCCATATCATCACGACCGATAATTGCGATTTTGATTTCAGTGGAGGTGGGAGTATTGCTGCCATTATCGATTTCAATCGTGTAGGTTAAAGTAACATCTTCTCCACGATTTAGATAATCGAACACATGTGATGGTGCATCAAACGAAAAATGTGCTCTTCCATACCCAGCAGGCATATCGGCTCTTAGGCCATGTGAAAATCCATCCGAAGTTAAGAATTCCAGCAATGATGTGGTGTCGAGCCCATCTACGTTGCCACTGGCTTCAACAGCAATAGCTTTCCCTTCATGACTATGGGAACTAAAGTATTTATCGTAAAAAACAACGTCTACTGCAGCTTGTATAGATGCATAATCTGAAGTCTCATCAATAGTTGCTTCTGATTTAACCAAGCTATATTGACCTTCAGCGTCGGGGACGAGTTGATAGGTTCAAGCTCTATGTGCGTAGGCTTTCTGGAATCCTACGGTAACCACACCGGAGTCTGATATTGATACAGATGTCCCCAATGATTGGGGGAATCAAGAACTGCTCCGTGTACCCTCCATCCGCATCAGGGGTATAAACAGCAACCCCACCCAAATTCGTTACTCGATTGCCTTGGGAATTAATGTAAGTATACCCTGGTACGCCAACAACGATTAGCCCGTTGGAGTTTATATCAACTGCTTCTCCAAATTCTTGGTATAAATGGTTTGTAGCTCCCAGCTTCGTTTCGGAATAAGTTCCGGTTTCGTCAGGTGTATAAACGTACACAGCCTTTTTTGCGGGAACTCCAACCACTATCACTCCATCATCATTGATGGTGATGTTTTCACCGAACTGATCTCTTTCTGCTGCGTCTGATGAATGAAGTTTTACTTCTTCATATCCTCCGCTAGCTTGAGGCCTGTATACAAAAATTGCACCAGCCTCAAATCCCAAGTCATCGTTACTTGGTGAACCAACTGTCCGTCGTCGAATGAAGTTAGACAGAATTAGCTTCTGAATAGCGGCGTGTTTGGCCCGGTTTGCATGTTGATGTTAAGCGGCTTGCGCGTGGTAACGCAAGCGGCGATTTTGAAGAGTTCTGCGT
>NZ_LMCE01000125.1:0-543 GCF_001623285.1 Pseudovibrio sp. Ad26 | reverse complement strand
CGATAGTACGACTGGATTATGGCAGTAGTAACACTAAGTCGCAGCAGTTGTCGCCTCATTCCCGATCTCTTCACCACAGTTGGGACAAAGAAAAAGATCTATCGCTGCGGTATTATCTGCAGATTCGTCCGCTGTATCTGAAAAACCGCCTGCCTCGTCAACCGCTTTGCGCTCGGCTTCATTCATATCGGCAAGCTGTTCTTGGGCTGTAAAAGTAAAATCTTCGGTAGGTGAAGGTTCTTCTTTGCTTTCTTCGCCAGCCATACGCGCTTCTTTTTGCTTTTGCTCATATTGGCTGACTTCTTCTTCTGTATAGATATTCAGGCAGTATTCGCAATGAAATTTTTGGTCTTTGGGATCAAAAGTCAACGGACCGCCGCAATTAGGACATTTATGTGTAAGAACATCCATCAGCTGCACACCTTTCTAAATAAATTAATCAACGGGGATTCCTTTAAACGGTTTACCACAGTTTGGACAGAATTTAGGGATGCCGTTGGAAAGATCCACGATCTCATTGCATTCACTGCATCGCATTTGTAG
>NZ_LMCE01000124.1:0-596 GCF_001623285.1 Pseudovibrio sp. Ad26 | reverse complement strand
ATCATGGATTGAGCGCTGATACTGTTGTTTTCCCCGTTTTTCCTGATGGCCATTGGGTTTTCTTTTACCTTTCATCGGTAGTGTGTCAATATCAAATATTCCTTTAGAAAATAAACGATAAAGTGTTCTCATACCGCATGAAACAGACCTTTCTTTTCGCCCGATAATGACGTCAGGCGTCCAACCAAGAGTGACTTTCTCTTTAATGTAATCTACTTCATGAGCAGGTAATTGAATGACTTTTCTACCACATTTTTTCTTATTTTCTTTATACTGGTGCCAATAATCAAGAGCAGTCTTGCCTTGCTTGAACTTATTGACTACATTATAAATAGTTTGTATAGCACGTCCCATTCGGTTAGCGATTTCAACCGGCTTATTATGTTGAAGATAATATGATTCTATCATTGTCAGTTCGTCTATGGTAAGATGTTTGTAGGTCATTTATGGTTACACTCCTTTGTTTTCTTTCGTCGGAAATACAATTTGAGTGTACCATAAATGCCTTTTTATTTTTCTAACTTAATTTTACAATTCGCGAAATTAAAAGGCTTGTCTTTTCGTTTCGTTGTTTCTCGAATCCGCATTATTTCACC
>NZ_LMCE01000123.1:0-541 GCF_001623285.1 Pseudovibrio sp. Ad26 | reverse complement strand
TTATTATCGCATACTACAGCAATTGCGCAACCGTTACAGTGTTGAAACAACCTAGAACTTTATTTATACTGAATAAAGAAAATGAAAAAAAGAGGTGACAAGATGATCGAGCGCTATCGTACAATAAAAGAAAATGGACAAAGTGAGATTGAGATCAAAAAATCACGCTTTATCTGTTCTCTTAGACGAATAGAATCAGAGGACCAAGCAAAAAGTTTCATTCAAGAAATAAAAAAAGAACATTGGAAAGCGAACCATAACTGCAGCGCCTTCATCATTGGAGAAAAAAATGAAATCCAGCGAAGCAGCGATGATGGAGAACCAAGTGGAACGGCGGGCGTACCGATGTTGGAAGTCCTCAAAAAAAATCAACTGATCAATGTAGCTGCAGTAGTCACTCGATATTTTGGAGGAACGAAACTCGGCACAGGCGGATTAATACGAGCATACACTCATGCGGTCTCTCAAGCATTGTCTGACATTGGAATCGTAGAAGGTACCTTGCAACAGGAGATCTCTGTGATGATCACGTATCCGCAAC
>NZ_LMCE01000122.1:0-594 GCF_001623285.1 Pseudovibrio sp. Ad26 | reverse complement strand
CTGATGTACAGATAAATAGACCATCGTTGCCATAAAATACCGCTTTTCGATAACGTATCGGCTGAACTGATTGGGTGATAATAGACGTTTGCCATGTTTTACCATTATCTCTTGAAGTCAGCAGACGTACATCATCCCCAGAAGAATAGATAAACCATGAGAAATCGGCGGAAATATCATATGTGTTATCCATCCAATAACCTTCAGGAATCAGCCCCGTTGTCAGGGTGTATTCGCCAAAACGCAACCATTGCGAATCAATCGGCACAAATACCCAATTAGCACCACTATCTGTTGTCATATAGAGAGAGTGCGTCTCTGTATCAAGTTTGAGATCATTTATCTTTTGTGTTGTCAAATTTACCTTTTGCTTAGGATCAGCTAACAACCCTTCATTTGTCTTTTGTATATGCGTATCGTTAGTTGAGTTCATTGTCATGTGAGAAGCAGCATTTATATGAGAAGACATTTTTGGCTGAGTGTATCTCCCATAATAGATTGTTCCAGCTAAAAGAATGAGGAAAAAACCAGTGACTAATGTACTCATCTTAGTTGTCAGGTATCCACCAGGCGAAGCCTGGCTTTTTTCCCATC
>NZ_LMCE01000121.1:0-23193 GCF_001623285.1 Pseudovibrio sp. Ad26 | reverse complement strand
GAGAGCACCCAAAAGTGTGGGGCAGTTGCGATAACGCAGTCTGATCTGGTTGCCGAAGTGTAAAGTGTCTGCCACATTCGCGCATGCTCGAACTTTCGCCATCCTGTTCAGCCATCCAGCTCAAGGTGCGTCTGCTTGGTATCAGTCCAATGATTTGGCGGCGTTTGCTCGTGCCGAGCGACATAAGCTTGCGCGAACTGCACGGTGTGTTGCAGGTGGCCATGGGGTGGGAGGGAATCCATCTGTTTATGTTTGACAAGGGCGCGGTTCATTATGGCTCCCTGGAACTCGGCGTACTGCCAGCCAATCCCACGCTACAATCGCTCAGACTGCGGGAGAATGAGAGGTTTCATTATTTCTATGATTTAAATGTGAACTGGCATCATGAGATCCGCGTCGAACGCATTGTTGCGCCAGATGATGGCAAGTCTCTACCATCCTGCATTGGCGGTGCAAATAATTGTCCTCCGGAAGATTATGGAGGAGTTGAAGGCTATCTTATCCGGCGCGATGAGGCACAAGGTTACGACGCCTTTATGGATATGGGAACGATTACCGAATTCCTTCAGGGCATTCTTAACGATTGCGACAAGTTGAAGCTTCCGGATAAAAATCGCCTGGAAGAATTAGAGCTGGTTATGGACCGCATGAACGCCCGCGAGCCTTATCTGTCAGGCAAATTCTCGCGCCGGTCAATCAATCAGGCGTTTCGCGATGATAACCATAAGCGATTGATACACCAGCAAATTATGTGAGATTGCGCCGGTCCCCGGACAGGAGATCAGCAGCAAAAGCGCCAACGACTTCGCCATGGGTCACGGCTATTGATCTAATCAGTGCCTGCCCCTGTGGCTGTGTGACCTGGTCGAATTTGCGCTTAAGCATTGCAAGGCTGGTTTCGGCATAGATCCGGGTGGAAGACAGATCTTCGTGCCCCAGGAACTTCTGCACATCGGTAATGTCCATGCCAAGGGCGAGCAGCCGGGTAGCCATAGTATGACGTAGAAGATGCGGGTAAAGACGCTTGGTGATGCCAGCGTTTTTCGCTACCTCCCGAACGATCTGGCCAATGCGCTGACGGGTGTAAACAGGTGCACTGCCATCCTGCCGGCTCTGACGGCTGACAAACAACGGGCCAGCCTTTCGTTTTCCAATATGAAGCGCCAAAAGCTGGGCCAGTTTCGAACGGATGGAGACTTCGCGACGTTTGCCGCCTTTGCCATGGGTAACGGTAACAAGCCGTTCCGCCAGAGAGATATCCTCCACACGAAGGGCAGTAAATTCAGAGGCTCTGGTACCGCTTTCCAGAAGCACCTGCATCATCAAACCGGTTTGACCGCCGCTAGCATATGCCTGGTCAATAAAGCGAAGCTCCTCTTCCAGGGTCAGGCGAGCCGGTGAGCCGCGCTTTTCTTTAGGCGCATGTAATCCAGCCTTGGTGCGGGCCAGTTTAAAGACTGCCTTGGTTTGGGTGTAATCCAGCCCCTCGCGCGTCAGGACTTCGGCGATTTGGCTGGCAGAACGCTCAATGTATCCCGTCACGTGTTTTCCTTGTCATATTCGGAAAGTAAGCTACCTTGCCAAAGCGTCTTCACTCCTGCAGAATCCTAGCAGAAATCAAGGTAATCGGGAACTGGGTTTTCCTCTCTGTAAAAAGTGGAAAACTGAGCGGAAATGGGGGAAGCATGGATATCAAAGTCAGCGTGAAGATCGTCGCCCCGGATGGTGTGCTCTCTGAAACCGAAGTGCTAACACTGAAAAAGCCTTTTGATCGTCAGGAAACAATCGGCCTTTCCATATTAGAAGGCAAGGATCTGTTGCATGGCGTGCAGGAACAGATCGTTCTGGCTCAATGCGAAGCTCATAGCAGCCAGCATTCCATTTGCAGGCAGTGTGGGTCTCAGTTGCGAAGCAAAGGCACGTTCCCAATCCGTTATCGCACCGTCTTCGGCGACATCAACTTGAAAAGCCCACGTTTTTATTATTGTCAATGCGCTCAAAGTAATGCCAGAACCTTCAGCCCGCTCAAATTATTGTTGCCGGACCATATAGCTCCAGAGCTGACTTATCTGGAAACCAAATGGGCTTCGCTGGTCTCCTTTGGCGTTACCGTTGATCTGCTTAAAGAAGTGCTGCCTATAAACACCAGTCTTTGTGCAGAAAGCGTGCGTAATCACTTGCATAAGAGCGCCAGGCGGCTGGAAGCAGAACTGGGTGAGGAACAACTGTTCTTCGTTGAGACCAGTCAATCCAACCGCGCGGCCCTGCCAGTTCCTGAAGGGCCAATCACCGTTGGCATTGATGGCGGTTATGTTCGTTGTCGAGACAGCGGCCAAAGCCATTTTGAGGTGGTGGTTGGCAAGTCCATCCCTCAAGATAGTCCTGACCGCTACCTTGGTCTGGAGCAGACCCATGACGCCAAACCACGCCGACGCCTGCATGAACTCCTCAAAGATCAGGGCTGGCAGGAAAACCAGTGCGTGACCTTCATGACTGACGGCGGCGAGACTGTCCGCGACTTGGCGTGGCACATGGCACCAGCCTCAGAACACATTCTTGATTGGTTCCATATCACCATGCGCCTCACTGTCATGGGCCAGTATGTCAAAGGTCTCAGCCACTTGAACCCGGAACACGGTGAACAGATCAACCGTCTGCTACGCCAGATCAAGGGTTATTTGTGGAACGGTAATCTTCACGAGGGTAAGATTGTTATTGAGGATCTGACTTGTGATCTGGAAGAGATTGAAACCAGCTATGCCAGCATCAAGGCTTTAAGAAAGGCAGCAGCTGAATTCCAGACTTACATTGAGAATAATGCCGACATGATCCCGAACTACGCTGAGCGCAGGCGTTACGGGGAGCGGGTCTCAACCGGTTTTGTTGAAAGCACAGTTAATGCGGTTGTCGGCAAGCGCTTTGGCAAAAAACAGCAGATGCGCTGGTCAAAATCAGGTGCTCACCTCTTGCTCCAGACTCGCACACGGGCACTGGACGGAACACTCAGGCAAAAGTTTGAACAATGGTATCCTGGCATGAAATGTGAAGCGAAAGATCCGGCAAACGACAAACTCGCCGCCTGATTGCCCCACACTTTTGGGTGCTCTCCAAGTATCCAGTTGAAGGTGCGTCAGCAGTTTGTCACAGCGCGGAGGGTTTCTCGTTTACGGTCGTAGAGTAGAAAAATTGACACCCAGCATACTCAAAATTCTCAGCGAGACCTTATAAATTGCACTATGTCAGCAAGGTAGCTCTGTTTGGCAGTCTTGAGGTGCATGTTAGATTTGCCTTATGATCTGGGATAAGATGGATATGGTTGGTGTGCATTGGCGCAATGTCTTTGGTGGGTTGATTGTCGTTGCACTTGGGTTGGCGACACTGGCTGCGATCCAATTTCGGTCACAAATGAACGAGTTGGAGCGTGAAAGCTCCGCGCTTCATCGTAGCGCATCGCAGCTTGTCGGTCAGCACGACGCGCACCTCACGGCTCTTTCTGCCATTGCTGTCGCAAGTGCCGGACAGCGCCCGGACCTGTTTCTTGAAGTTAGCGCCGCGATTTCGCGATTCTATCCGCGCATCAAGGACGTGTATCTTGTACCGTTCGATAAATCCGAGGGTAAGATCGGAACGGCACCGCTGTCTGCTGAAGACGTCAGTGCGATCCGGCAGGCCGCGGAGCGTTCGACCGGGACGCCGGTTTTGTTGCCCAGCCCATCGGATGCCAGTCATTATTTCCTGATCAAACGCAGCCCAAATTCCGACGCAGCGCGATATGCGCTGACCTTGGAGATTGATTCTGCCCAATTGATCGCAAGTGACGCCCCGTTTTGGTCTAGGAAAAATGTCCATATTGGGCTTTCTCTACCGGAGGGAGCGTCACTGGTTGGTAATATAAACCCCATCGATGCGCGGTTTTCGCAAGCTTTGACCAGTGTTTCGCAACCGCTTGAAATCGAAACCTCGATGCAGCTTGGTCCATCGGAATTGCTGCCGGTCTGGCAGGCTTTGGGTGTCGTTGCTTTGGTTTTGTTTGGATACGTTGCAATGCTGGTTGGCCTGCGGCAGCGGACCCAGCTGAAGCAAGCAGAGCGTGACGCAGAACTGGCGCGCGTTGAAGCCCAACTGACGCATTCCATGCGGGTAAACGCGATGGGCGAGATGGCAAGTGGCATGGCGCATGAGCTAACGCAGCCACTCACCGCGATTCTGGCTCAGTTACAGGCGGGTCAAAGGCTTCTGAACCAGGGTGACACCGAGCGACTTTCGCCTGTATTGCAAGACGCAGTAGCGCAGTCCCGGCGTGGCGCGGCCATTCTTGAACGGCTGCGTAACTGGTCGCGACCTCAACGTGGTCAACTTCATGCGTTTGACCTGAGGAATGCAGTCCAGAATGTCATTGCCCTTCTTTCCGCTGATGCAGAAAGCAAACACACAAAGATTGAGTTCGATGTGCCTGCATCAGGTGTTTTCGTGATGGCTGATCAGGTCGAGATGGAGCAAGTGATCCATAATCTGGTGCGCAATGCAGTGGAAGCCCAGACCAACACTCCGGAGGCTCGTGTCGAAATAAAATTGAAATCTACATCGGATCAGGCGGTGCTCGACGTGGTGGACAATGGACCCGGTGTAGACCCAAACATTCTGCCAAATTTGTTTGTCCCCTTTACCACCACCCGCGACGAAGGAACCGGATTGGGGCTTGCACTAAGTCAGCGTCTGGTGGAGCGCGCAGATGGTGAACTTACGCATATCTCGGGCCAAACGGGCGCAACGTTTCGTATTATCCTGCCGCTGGTAGATCATGCAAAGGAGGATGACCGGTGACTTACCCTGTTTATCTGGTGGACGATGACAAGGCCGTACGCGAGGCGTTGAGCCTGCTGCTGTCGACCGTCGGCATCAACGTGACCAGTTTTGCCGACCCTCAGGCCTTTCTGGCGCGTGTCGATGATCTGGCACCGGGTTGCTTGATACTCGATATTCGAATGCCCGCGATATCGGGGCTGAAAATACAAGAGAAGCTGGCAGAACGGGGTGTGGGTTTGCCCACAGTGGTCATCTCCGGGCATGGCGATATCGATGCGTGCAGACGCGCGTTTCGCAATGGGGCGGTGGACTTCCTGTCCAAACCCATCGACGAACAAGACCTGATCGACGCGATCCAGAAGGGCAGCGAAGTTCTGGACCAGCAGTTGCTATCGGCGGCAGAAAAGTCGGAATCCCGCGCGCTTCTGGCCCTCTTGACCATGCGTGAACGGGAAGTGTTAAACAGTGTGGCAGAGGGTTTTACAACACGCCAGATTGCCGAAGGGCTCGGCCTTTCCCCGCGAACGATAGAAAGCCATCGAGCAGCGATCGGAGGGAAACTTGGAACTACGTCGCAGGCAGAACTGACACGCATCTGGCTTGACGGCCGTGATACCCCGTAGAACTACGGAGACGCTTGCCAACCCTACGAATATCAACAGCCCGCGCGCGAACTTATTGTGTCCTCACCAACACTCTAAAGGAGACACAACATGATCCGTAAATTGACATTCGCCGCCGTACTGCTCAGCCCTGTTGCCGCCACCGCGCAGGAATTGCCGACAGCCCCCTATTTGCCGCTAGATATGGCCGTTGAAGCCGCTCAAACCGCGTTGTCAGCATGTGCTGCCGACGGTTACAACGTCAGTGTTGCCGTCGTGGGTCGCGACGGAGAGACCAAAGTGCACCTCAAGGCCGATAACGCAGGCCCGCACACTGTCAGCAGCGCGCAAGGCAAGGCGTTTACCTCGGCGTCCATGGGACGTGACACCGCCGGGTTGGCCAATTTTATTGGCGAGAACCCCCAACATGACGGGCTGCGCTATATGGATGAGCGTTTGGTCATTCAAGGTGGCGGCTTGCCCATCAAGATTGGCGGCGCCCTTGTAGGTGGCATTGGTGCCGGTGGTGCACCTGGCGGTCACCTTGACGAAGCCTGCGTGCGCAAAGGTCTGGACGCAATTGGCGCCGAATAATGAAGCAAGCGGCTCGCATGTTTGCGGGCCGCATTCACCAAAACAAGGATAGATCCGATGTTCCGCTTTCTTTCAACAATTGCTCTTTTAACCATTGGCACCTCGGCCATGGCTCAAACCGCACCATCCAAGTCTGACATCGTAGCATACGAAGGGCTTCACCTGGCGGCGCATAAGGGCGATGTAGCTGGAATAGAACGTCTGGTTGCCGAAGGCGCGGACGTAAATGCACGCGACCTGCGTGGCAGGACACCGGCACATGTCGCTGCCTTCGCATCGCATGATGTTGCCCTAAGCGCGTTGGCCATGGCGGGTGCGGATCTCGATGCATTAGAGGGCCAAGCCTATGATGTCGTAACAATTGCAGCAGTCGCAAATGATCCCGAACTCATGTCGCTTGCGTTCGAACTGGGAAACGACCCTGATTTAACGACAAGCCCCTACGACGGCACAGCGCTGATCGCTGCCGCGCATCTAGGGCATGTAGAGGTTGTCCGCCGTTTGATTGACGCCGGTGCACCGCTAGATCACATAAACAATCTGGCTTGGACGGCTCTGATCGAAGCGGTAGTTCTAGGGGATGGCGGCACTGACCATCAAGCGATTGTCCGTCTGCTTGTCGATGCCGGTGCCGACCGTTCGATTGGTGACCGTGACGGTGTAACGCCGATCGCGCACGCCAAATCCCGTGGCTATGCCGAAATTGTTGATATGCTTGAGGAAGACTGACATGCCAAAGGACCAACAAAATATCTCGACATTGCTCTTGGCTGCTCTGTTCTTGTTATTCGGAGAGTACCTAAAAGTGTGGGGCAATCAGACCTCAAGTTTGTTGACTTTTGTATTCTGGATGCTAGATAACAGCCGTTGGCACCATTATCTGGGCTTCTTTGGAGCCTTCAAAAGATTACCTTTGCCTGGGTTTTCAGCTTGAGGTGAGCATGCTCGAAATTAGCAGCTCCGCCATGCTTCGACATAGAATTTAGCACGCCGATTGCGAACTGCCCCACACTTTTAGGTACTCTCCGACAAACCTTACGTCGCATCAATGCGCAGCATATCAACATCGAAAAACTTGAAGCAGCCCTACGAGATCTAATCAATGAATACAAACGCTTCAGCCTAACTGAGTTTTGGGGGCAGGGTCAGGCCGCCATTGCTGATGGAACCCATATGGCGTTGGTGGAGAACAACCTGCTCGGTGAGCACCATATTCGCTATGGCGGATATGGCGGCATCGCCTACCATCATATCTCAGATAATTATATCGCTCTGTTTTGTAATTTCATCGCCTGCGGGGTTTGGGAAGGCGTTTATATTCTGGATGGGCTTTGGCAAAACACCTCGGATCTCCAGCCCGATACTTTGCATGCTGACACCCATGGACAGTCTGAGCCCATCTTTGGCCTAGCACATCTGTTAGGAATTAAGCTCTTTCCACGCATGCGCAACTGGAATGACGTTACCTTTTACCGACCGCAAAAACAGGCCAGGTACCAGCATATAGATGCTCTTTTCAGTGGCGATATCGACTGGAAGCTAATCGAAACTCACTGGGCTGACATGATGCAGATTGTCCTGTCTATTCAAGCCGGGAAGATCCTGCCTTCCATGTTACTGCGTAAGCTTGGCACGAAAAGCCGTAAGAACAAGCTTTATCGCGCCTTTAGAGAGTTAGGCCGGGTTGAGCGTACACTTTTTCTGCTGCGCTATATCTCTGAAACGAGCTTCCGCTTTTCAATTCGCGCAGAAACAACCAAGGTAGAATCCTTTCATAGCTTCCTCGACTGGATTGCGTTTGGTGGAACAACCATCAAAACCGGCGATCCAGTCGAGCAGTCTAAGCGTATGAAATACATGGATGTCATCGCCAATGCCATCATGCTCCAGAATGTGGTTGATCTAACCGATGTGCTGCATGAGATGAGAAGTGAAGGCTTCGAGATCACTTCCGAACAGCTCAAAAGTCTCAGCCCATACATGAGGGAGAATATTCTGCGCTTTGGAAAATGGTCCATTGATATGGATGAAATGCCAGATCCCTTACGACCAAAACCACTCTCAGTGGCGGCTTAAGACTGTCTTGGAATTTTTTACACGTATCCTGAACATACCCCTTCATATTTGACTTTGGAAAGGCTCAATCCGCCGGCTCTGCGTGACAGGGTGGAAAAATCCGGAACAGGTAAATCAAGCCGCATCAAGGCGAACACTGATCGAACAAAGCCTTGTGTCTGCCGAAAGGCAAAATCGTATGCGGAGCGCACGCGCAAACAGGTTTCAATGGCCAGATCTGAGTACTTGGCCGGCCGCCCTCGTCCATTGCTTGCTGGCGCTGACCAGGCACTGGCAACACTGTCATCAACCCAGATCGTGATGTCACCACGGCGGCGCAGGCTTTCATTATAGTCCGGCCAGTTCGTCACTTTGAATTGGGCTTTATCGAATTTGTCGCGCCGATCGGCATTGTGTTTAAACGGCATAAAGAAAATCTTCAGACAGGGAAATTTCACATAAGGTGTACCTCATCACGGGATTAACGCAACAACGCCGTTCGTACCTAGGTCACAGGCTTTTCTTTGCCAAGAACGTTTGGAATTTCCCCCAGAACTCCCCATCAATCATACACTCATTCGGATCACTCAAATCAAAGAATAGCCCAATTTCCTGCGCCTTTTCGACACCCAGCGTAAAATTCGCGTCAGCATTCTCCATGATTTCAAGTAGGAGATACTCAAAGGCCATGCTGTACTCGCCATGCTCCAAATAGTGCTCAATGCTGCTGATGTGTTCTGCTGAGATTATCGACTTGTTAGCATCAATTTCAGATTGAATATCTGCAACCAATGCATGCCAGTCACGGTTTTTGTTGCCCCAAGTCATCATGGCCTCGGATTTGCTGTTACATTCGTAGGATACGCGGAGGAAATTTGACCCGCGCGGGCATGATTGTCTGGGAAAAATGTTACCCGTATATCAATACCATCTCTCATACCTTGCACATATGGTGTCCCTCGCGGATCAAATTGCCGTGTAAGACTAGGATCAGTAGCAATATCAGATACTTGATGAACAATACGCTGATCATCCCAGCTTGAAGGGAATTCGGTCTTGCCAGGTTTCCCTGTACCAGCCCTGTGATTAGCAAGTATGTGACCGCTACGGCCATTTGTTAAATCAACAGGATTGTCAATCGATGACAGTGTTCTATTTGTAGCTATAAGCTCATCATGTGTTTTTAGCAATAAAGCTGGCTGTTTTGCCAGAGACTTGATAGCGCTGAGTTCAAAACCCACAACCATCAAATCATAGGCCAAGGTGGCCTGGGTTTCAGTCAAACCGAGCGATGCCATCAACAATTGCTCGCCAACAGTTGGGGCATTCACACCTGTGATAAGCGCACGACCACCGGCAACCAATGTGTCTGCGCCATGAACTCCAGTCACCCAGGAAGCCGTTGTGCACGCAGCGCCAGCAGACTGACCGCACATATAAACCGCACCAACGATTTCGGTGGCACCAAAAACGACATCAATTGCACCACCAATACGGTTAGAGGTTTTTCTCTCGCTTTCAATTTTGTTATCAACTGCTTGATTGCATGAAGATGCGCTCATGCTCGCGTCACAAACATCTTCAGCAATTTTTGCTCGTGCCTTAGCCTCCAATTCGACAAGGACTGCAATTCTGTCTTCGTTGAGTGTTTGTTGCTCACTTTCTGTCAATGCTCCCCAAACTTCTAGTTCAGCACGCACTGACATGTCACAGCTGGTGACATCTCCTGTACAGAATGTAGTAGTGGTTTCCTCACGAAGAGCTGCAGTGAACGTTTCAATTTGTGAAGGCGTCCAGTTAACTTTGTCCGCTTCTGCATTTTGAAGCTCCACGATGCTTTGCCCGAACTGGCCGGAAGTCTGGAGCGTAAACAACACATCGTAGAAGGCCCCATCTGCCACTGCGATTTGAGCTAGATGGTCAGCGCGGCATTTGTCAGTTTCACAAGCTGCAAGTTCAGCATTTTGGTCTGCACTTAATTCTTCGTAGTCCGCCAGGACTTCAGCTTGACAGGCCGTAAATCCAGAACCCAAAGCGGAACATTCCGATAGCTCTTTGCGGAGTTGTCCAATTTGGTCATGATTGAGATAGTTATTCTTAAAACCAAGTCGCGCAATTGTTGCCGCAACATTAACGTTCTGAGCATCCCCACCTGAGAATGCAAAACCAGCTAAAGCGCCGATAAACTCTGCACGCGCAAGTGCTTTCTTGCGTTCTTCTTGAGAAACGCTCGCGCTTTGTGTTCCAGCATATATGCTTTGCGCCACAGCCGCCGCCGCACCTGCGGCACAGTTTACCCCTGTAGCTTCTGCAGCAGCGCAACCGGTTAGGCCGTGAAGTAGCGCATGGCCGAACGAGCCTTCCCAATTGTCTATGCCTTCTCCGAGCTCACCGATCTCAGATTGAACGTCAGCCATGGCCAGATTGACGATCGTGTTGATCATAGACGAGGAGAAGCCTTCCATGAAATCTGTCCCGTAAACAGCAGAAGACAAACCGTTGGAGATGAGGTTGTCCAATGCTCCATCGAGAATGTTCGCTATGCTGAGATTGCCGTTACCAAGATCACCAAGCAGGCTGTTAAACAGCTCAGGATTAGTCTTCGACGTAATTCCCAATATGTCGATATTGATGCCAGAAGTCAGACCAGCAGTTGCACCAGAGAAGGCTGCGTCTGCCAGAATGTCGCCAATGTCGAAGTCACCTGATACCGCTCCATCGAGGCTTTCCACGATGACGGAGGTGGTGAAGGCTTCCAGACCTGTGCTGACAGCGCTCAGGAAGGTTCCAGAGGCGGCTGATGCAATACCTGGGAAGACTGCTCCGACAATTGCGGGGGCAACGAACGCACCCACTGCAATGGACACCAGCGCTTTGAAGGCGGGTGAGAGTGCAACTTGTTTGTCGTAGAAATATTCATTTGCCAGCTGCTCTTGCAGGATTTGCAGGCCGGCAATTGCCAGAAGTTCTTCCGGGTACAGCTCTTCAGCTGTTTTGGCGTCTATACCTGCAGTTTCATAAAGTGTGAGGCTAGCATCACCGCCTACATTGAAGTTGAGGGCCTGACCTGCCAGGAACTGCGTGAGAACGGCGGTTTCGACATAACTGTTTTCTGTGATGGTGGTCATTAGGACCAAGCCCATCTCGTGCTCAAAGAACTCTCTTCTTTGGCTGTTGATCGCCGCCTGAACGTCGAAGTCGCCACCAGTGTTGATGTTCACATTGTTGCCCGCAGAAAGGAAAGCCCCAACCAGTGTGGTGTCTTCTCCTGAGAGCAGGGAAAGATCGAGTGCTGCAAGCGCTTCAGTGCCGCGGCTGATCTTATCTACGCTATTGATAATTTTGGTGGAGCCAAACAGGCCGCCCAAAATGCTACTTGAGGTCTTGCTGTATTTGCTATGAACATCGGTGTAAGCACCGGCGTATATGTTGCCGTCTGCTGCCGTCAGGTTTACATCTCCCTCGCCAGAGGCAAGGGACGTGCCAGCGGTTGTCAAATCACCATTTTCGGCAAGCAGGTCCAGATCACCACCCGACGCAATTGAAACGCCTTTGTTGGTGACTTTGGTTTCGCTCTTAATCGAGGTTTTTGAACTTAGGAAGCCGCTCTTTTTCTTCTTCGAATAAGAGGAGTAGATGTCCTGAACAGCAGCAAGCACCAGGTTATCAGCGGCAGAGATTTGCGCTTCACCACCCACGTCAATCTGCGTGCCCATGAGAACAGCATCACCACCTGCCGTTGCCGTGAAATTTCTGCCAGCTTCAATATCGGTAACAATGCTTGTAATCTGCTCTATCTTGGAGTTCTTTGAAGTGGTTTTGCTGCTAGTCTCAACAGCTGCAAGGATCAGATCCTTACCGGCGGTGAGTTTTATGTCCCCCGAGACATCCACATCCGTTCCAGAGACAACAAGGTCACCCTGGGTAATGATGGAAAGATTGCCACCAACACTCAGTGAGGATGTCTGCTGGTCTTTTACCTGACGCGTTGAGGTGACCACCATGTTGGGCTCACCATTGTCATTGCTTGCGCCAAACGGTGCCGGACGCTTTGTCTCGATGGTGAAATTCTTTTCAAGGCCACTGATGATGACGCCGTTACCGCCAGAAATTGCAACGTCACCTTCAGCGTCGAGTGTGAGACCATTGCCGACAACCTGCTGACCTGCGAAGATATCAATTTCATTACCCGAAACTTTGGTGCCTTCAAGCAGGACGCTGGTTAAAGAAGTGATAGAAACATCACCCTCAGTCAGGATCGCGCCCTCAGAGCTGATCACGAGCCCACCAGTGAGTGACAGATCCTCTTTTGCAGAAATTGTACCGGTGTTGCTGATAGAATCGCCCACAGCTGTCACGCTGTTACCAGAGATCACAGCACCGCGGCCATCCAATTCAAATGGCGTGCTTTGCGGATAAACCGTGTGCATGCCCGACCCGTCAGGCTTTGGCACCGAGACCGGTTTGTTAAGGTAATCAAGAGAGCCAATATTGGCGACATAATCACGCGAGCCAAAATTATCAGCATGGGGCTCATCAGTGTTGTTGATGAGATCATCGCGATACTGAAGACGGCCAACATCCATCATCTCGTTGGAGGTTATGAAGTTTGCGTATTCAGTGAAGTCCGGATTGGTTTCTGCAAGGGTGGTTACCCCAACAGCTAATAACTCTTCAACCGAAGCTGTTGGAGTGATGACTGGTGGGGCAGGAATGATTGTTTCGATGGTTGTGCGGAACGCATCGGTATCAACTGGGATGATGGTGGGCGTGCCGCTGCCGGTCCCGGCCACCTTTGTCGGGATGTTGACGACATCTGTTATTACAACGGCTGGTGTACCGTCTCCACTATTGACTGCGGCTTTGATCAGATTTTCTACATCGGTTGTTGTCACAACCGGTGTGCCTGCACCGTCATTAATTGCGGTCTTGATCAGGTTCACCAAATCAGTGGTGTTGATGTGCGGTGTACCAGATCCGGTTTCAACGACAGTCCTGATCAGGTTCTCTACATCGGTTGTTGTCACAACCGGTGTGCCTGCACCATCATTAATTGCAGTCTTGATCAGGTTCACCAGATCGGTGGTTTCAATGTACGGGGTTCCCTCTCCGGTCTCTGCGATTATCCTTTCTATACTGTCCGTATCCGGAACATCCACATCAGGGGTCCCCTCTCCGGTTTCAACATGCGTTTCAGATCCTGTATCAACGGGACGGATTTCCCGGATATCCTCGCCTTTGCCCTCAACAGCGGCAATATATTCTGGTGTGCGCTTATCTGTAAATTTGAGTGTTTTCGTGCGTACTTCCGGCACACCTTCCATGAGTGGATCACCTTCAGCTTTGCGCTGTTTGATGAATTCATTCATTGTGTCCATCATGTCCTGCATGGACATTTGAGAGGTGTTTATGGTCAGATTAACCAAAGACCCGGAGATATTTACGTTACCGACCGCTTCAATCCGGCCGCCAAATGTATCGTAATAGTCAACTTCCCCTTCATGGCAGGTGAAACAATCTGGTTTTTTATGAACTTCAAGAAGAACCTGAGTTGCCCCAACAGCTTTATTTTCCACACTATCGGCAGTGATAAGCAGATCACCGCCGGCCGATACATTGCCAAAGATGTTTTTGATCGTATTGGCTTGAATATCGATATCCTTGCCAGCAACGAGTTCAGCCAGTTTACCGTCGTCGTTAAAGCGGTCCTGATAGAGGATTTTTACAATGTCATAGCTCTCGTCGGCGCCATCAGACATAGTGGCCCACAACTCACCAATATATGGAATGAGCTCATTTGTGTAAGAGCGAACACTCTCACCTGTGTCCGGGTCAATGCTGTCGACAAATACAAGGGCATTGACGCCAAGTATTGTGCGCACTTCATCTGAAACAGTGGTTTTTCCTGAGGCCAGTGTTTCCCAGAGCTCTGCATAGGTTGTTATGAACTGTGGAAGCAGGTTGCCATCAAGATCAAAGACGGTTGGATCTAGCAGCTCTTGTATGGTCACTACCGGGTCTGGAGTGCCAGCCTCGTTGGATTTAGAGAACATATTTGACCACAACGGTTGCAGCTCACCGCTCAGTTGGGTTCCGCTTGGAGCAAGAACTGATGTTTTCAAAATGAGCTTTGCATCTTGTGAAAGAAACGTTGAGCCGCTCAGCAAGTCGCTCCAAAGCGCCAGATAGTTCTGAGCATATGCTGGCAAAACGGTACCATTAGAATCCAGATAGGCTGGATTGATCAGTTTTCGAATTTCTTCATCAGCGCTGATCGGACCGCTCTTGCCTTCTTCAATCCACCTGATGATCTGGCTGGAGCTTAATGTGGGGGCGGTTCCGATGTTATGCACTTCATCGGCTCGAATAGTCAGGTCACCCTGAAAGGCTTCAATACGACCATCGGTATTCTGAACCAGTGCGGCACGATTGAGGGCAGCATCACCAGCCAGCTTTACACTGTCATTGGCCCAGATGACGCCGCCGTTATTAATGATATCCCTTGCGTAGATCGCTAAGTCATCGCCAGCGATCATGACAGATGCGTTGGTCAGCGTGTTAGCAGCTTGTGCAACCAGCTGGTCGCCAGCAGCGATCGTCCCGCTGTTGGTTATGGATGAGCGGGAGGTGAGCGTTATGTTCTGTGCGCTCAAAGTTCCCCAGTTTCTTAATCCTCCAGAACCGGCATTGAGCGTTAATTCCTGATCCGCCGCGAGCACACCGTGTGCGGTGATTGCACTCGCATTCACATCAATTGCGCGGCCATAAACTGCAAAATCGGTTCCGATGGTGAAAGCGTCTGCCATTGTCAGGCTGGCGCGCGTACGACCGGTGATACTGCCAGTGTTTTCAAGACCTTTAGCTGAAGTCAGTGTTGTAGTATCCCCGATCAGGATACCTCGGATTGCGAGCCCAGAGGTTGTGGCTTCCATGTTCAGAAGATTATCAGCAACAATAAGACCGTCGACAGTGGCAGAAGCAGCTTTAAGTGCAACATTCCCACCCATAATTTTGGATGAGGCGGTTGTGCGTAAAAGCTGTTGAGAGGAAATTGAAAGCGATGTTTCTCCCTCCAGGCTGCCAGAGTTTATGAAATTACTCGCAGTTTTGAGCGTTAATACATTTGCGCCGATCAGACCGGTGTTGGTAAAGGCACCCGTTATTGTCTTCAGCGTTGCTGTCTCATCCGCGCGGATATCGCCGCCATTCACAATAGAGGCTGCGGTTGCGGTGATGGTGTTGGCGTAAAGAGCAGAACCTGAGCTGGTCTGTAACAGATCGGCTGCGCTCAGCGTAGCTGTGTTGCTGGCATCTATCACCCCGGCATGCTCCAGCCCGGCCTGTGAGGTGAGGGCAATGGTGCGCCCTGACAGGTCTCCTGCAATGGAAAGCTTGCCTGATGTGGTGCTTGCCTGCAGCAGGTTACCTGCCTTTACAACCCCAGCAAGAGACACGCTGTGCCCGCTGAGTGTCAGATCGGTGCCGTGCAGTTCAGATCCGTCATTCATCGTCAGATGGGCATCGGCACTCAAGGTTGCGGTGCGGTGGCCGGTCACGGTTCCATCGGTGATCAGATCTGCAGCCGACGTCAGCGTGACAGCATCAGCAGTTACCGCACCACGTGTGATCAAGTTTCCTGAGCGGGTGACCAGTTCAAGCGTGGTCTCCGCGATCGGACCGTCATCCTTGTCAGCTATAATGTCGCCATCGGCTTCGATGCTGGCGGCTTTGAGGGCGATGGTGCGTGCTGAGATCTCTGAACCGGTTTCAGAGGAAAAGTTGCCGGTAGCATCGAGCATAACGCTCTTTGTTCCCACAAGCTTTCCGCTGTGCTCAAAGTGTGAGGCCGCGTTAAGAACAAGGTCTTTTGCGCCGATCAGGCCGGTGTTGGTAAAGGCACCTGTTGTTGTCTTCAGCGTTGCTGTCTCATCCGCGCGGATATCGCCGCCATTCACAATAGAGGCAGCGGTCGCGGTGATGGTGTTGGCGTAAAGAGCAGAACCTGAGCTGGTCTGTAACAGATCGGCTGCGCTCAGCGTAGCTGTGTTGCTGGCATCTATCACCCCGGCATGCTCCAGCCCGGCCTGTGAGGTGAGGGCAATGGTGCGCCCTGACAGGTCTCCTGCAATGGAAAGCTTGCCTGATGTGGTGCTTGCCTGCAGCAGGTTACCTGCCTTTACAACCCCAGCAAGAGACACGCTGTGCCCGCTGAGTGTCAGATCGGTGCCGTGCAGTTCAGATCCGTCATTCATCGTCAGATGGGCATCGGCACTCAAGGTTGCGGTGCTGTGCCCGGTCACGGTTCCATCGGTGATCAGATCTGCAGCTGACGTCAGTGTGACAGCATCAGCAGTTACCGCACCACGTGTGGTCAAGTTTCCTGAGCGGGTGGTGAGAGTAACACTCGTACCCACTTGCGCATCTTCATCAGATCCCGCGATCAAGTCGCCATTGGCTTCAATTTCACCAGCGCTAATTGTTATAGTATCTGCAGAAACTTGCGACCCTTGCGATGAGAGTATTTGTCCATTCGCAGCAAGCCTCGCCGATCTTGCGGCAGAGATCGTGCCGTCAATCCTCATATCAGTTGCAGAAGCTAAGCTGACAGCTGACCCGGTTAGCGTTGCTTTGCTGTTTATCGAACCGGAGCGAGATGTGATGTCCAGGTTGTTATCGGCTTTGATAATGCCTTTCATGGCAGCCGAGCCAACAGTCATCTCGATGTTCCTGGCAAAAAGCTCAGAACCTGTGTCACTTGCGAACTTTCCCGCCACAGATAACTGCGCAGTCTCATCAACGGCTATTTTGCCAGCATTGGTGAAATCTGATTGAGAAGTGAGAGAAAGACTTTGCCCTTTGAGTGCACCGCGATTGGTAATCCCCCCGGCTTTTGCATTAAGGACAAGATTTTTGGCAGCGCTCACATGACCATTGGTTTGAAGTTCTTCTGCGCTAAGGGTGAGTGCGCGCGCTGCAACTGTTGAAGTTGCACCGGTCGTGATTTTACCTTCTGCGTTCAGATCAGCAGAGTTTTCGATTGCAACGTTGCCGTTCAATGAAATGTTATCAGCAGAAGAAACAGTAAGATTTGAGGCACTGATTTTGGCCTGCTTACTTTGTGTCACCGAATTGTTTAAAGAAGTAACGCGCAGATTTCCCTGGCTTTTGAGCGCATTTGAGATTGCAACAAGGCCGGCTCCCTCTAATGTTATTGCTCCACCAGAAATCTCGCCTGCTGCAGTTAAACTTCCTTCGCTTGTGCTCACATAGATGGCGTCATCAGTCTGTGAAACCACGGCACCTTCAAGAAGAATCGGGCCTTTATTGCGGATTGAAATCTTCTTGTGCGCTTTGAGGAGCGGAGTGTGTTTATTAGCTGGCTTACCAACGCTCAGCTTTCCGTTGGCACTCAAAGAGATATTGGTTGCTGACGCCAGCTGGCCATTAAGGCGAACGCCCACACCATTTTCCGTAGCAACCAGTTTGATGGCATTGGCATACATGCCACCAAGCGCGGATACATCAACTGCTAACTCTGGTGTATCCGCACTACCAGATTGTGGGGTGATGCCTTTAACCTCACCGGTTTTGTCATCATAGCTCCAGTCATAGTCAACCTTGTTCGCGCCAGTGACCACATTCAGCTTATCTGCATATACCGCACCATAGAGCGCAGCAGCGCGTGAGATGACATCGACACGAGATCTGTCAGTGGCTAGCAGTCGGCTATCTTGATTAAGCCCGTCGGCCCCGATTGTGACTGTCCCTTTGCGGACATCAAAATCCGCCAAGGCGCCATTTCTGTCAAACCGTGGTTGTCCTGTTGTTAAGGTGGTGCGACCAGTATTGATAAACCCGCAGCCATTACAAGTGATGCCAAACTCATTGGCAAGAATGACATCCATTCGCTCACCGGCAACTTCTAAAACACCGCCGAGCTGTGTCTGATTGCCACCAACCACTTCAGCGATCCAGCTTTTGGCCTCGCTGCCCGTCTTGAGGTTTGGATTGCCTTCAATCCACCCTCCCAGGCGCGTATCTGTAATCGTTGCAGAGTTGTTCAGGATCAGGTCATCTACATTAAACTTCGTGTACCTATCATGTGAAACGCCACTGGAGTTCGGCGTTGAGATATTGATAACTTGTGTGCCATTGCGGGCTTGATCTACATGAGGACGAGGCCCACTGCCGGGATTGAGCGGTCGTACATCTGCGGCATAAACAATTACAGGTTGAAATGTAAGGATAACGCTAAGAAGCAGCGCAATTGACCGTTTGATCTTCTTCAACATTTTCGGAGCTCCCCGGCGCTACAAACCGTAGCAAATCCTCTAAAAAGTATAATTCAAGCTGGCAAAGCCGACAGTCTTGTCAGCCTCAAATGCCGAAACAGTATGTGGTAGATTGCGTTGTGGACGTGATAGTGCGTGGGCCAGCTGCAAATCCAGCGAGATTTTTCCCCCAATTGTGGCAGTGGCACCAAAGTGAGCCCCGACAAGATAATCTTGTGACCACGCACGTAGTTGCGAAGGCTTGATTAGCCCGGCATCAATCCCAGCCTTGAGTTTGAGCTGTAAACCCTCACTGTCAATTGCCTGCCACTCCAGGTTGTTGCGCCAGTAAGCACCCACATCTCCATACATATTGTCTTGATGGAAACCCCGGACCGTTGACCATCCACCAATGGACATCTGTTCTGTACCTGGCAAAATGTCGTGCGAATACTGCCCGGATAAGGTCGTTGAATAGGTGAACGGCGTTGAGGGTATGGGCGCTTCAAGGTCAAGCCTGCCTTGAATGAGATGGAACTGCGGGTCAATAATACTCTGTTTACTGACTTGGGCTCCAAACGCCTTTAGTCCAAATTTAGTTCCCACATCCCATTGCAACTGTACGGCGCCAAGTTTTGTCTCTCCGCGCAGGCCAATCGATCCAGAGCTTAAACGCCTGCGTTGACTTTTGATTTCAAAGCCATCGATATAAGACCAGCTGCGGCTTAATTTGAGGTCACCATAGATGTAATTCTTGGAGAGCTTATCTCGCCATAATAACCGCTCAACTGACAGGTTGGCATAGTGTGAGCGCCCCTTTACGGGAAAACTCTGGTTTATACCTTCGAGCTCGAAGAAATAGCGACTTGCACCACCCTCCAAAGTATAAAGCCAGTTTTTGTAAGGAAGTGAAAAGCGGCCTGAAATACTCTCTGAATATCGTTGCCTGCGCGGATCGAATGGTGTTGCACTGATACGCAGGCTGAATTGGTCATTGAGATTTAATAGATTATCAATACCCAGACTTGCAGCGAACTTGGCCGTCCCTGTGTTGCTGAAGCCGGAATTGTCAATTGATAACCTGCCGTTTAAGGGAAGCGTTTCTTTCACTGCAATCTGTACAAAAGAACCACCAGGTCGCTCTCCGGGGATGAGTTTAAAATCCGCCTTGCTGGAATTGGGGCCATTGAGAGTTTCCAGGCCTTGCTCCATGTCGCGAAGATTTAGCAGCTCACCTCGTCCTGAAGGAAAGGCCATCAAGAGGCGCGCATCAGCTTGCCGTCCATCGGCATAAACATACCCTTCAATGATACCGGGAATAATTGTGATTGTTAATGTGCCCTGGGAGATATCTTGTTTTGGCAGGTAGGCTCTGGTCGTGATGAATCCCAGTTTCTCATAATATGCGTTAACCGCATTCAGCGAACGCACAATGTTCGCAAGAGTAGCGCAGGTTCCGATTAACTCATCATAGCCTTGCGGAGGCTTTCCAAACCGTTCAAAGCCATCGGCGTGAACTTTCTTGATAAGAAAGCATGGGCCACCTTCGGGAATACTGAGCGGATCAGAAGGCATGTCGATCTGTCCTGGATTGCTCCTTTGACTCCGAGCCTGCCGACGCTCATTTTGTAATTTCTGCGCCTGCGCAGCGTCTTCACGCTCGCGGGTGCGCTGCAATTGCTCTTGTGCCAGAGACGGCTGTACTTGAGAAACTGCTGGATATGTTAGGAGCAAGATGCCAACACCCGCCGTACACAAAACCGGGGCAAATTTAAAAGAAGGGTGCGAGAGTAAGGTTTTACACATCAATGCGTGCCTTGCTCTTGCAGGTAGGAATATGCTCTGGTGAAGCCGTACAATGAAATGGGGAAGTCCACGATCTGATCTTTGCGCAGCCAAACGCGAATGTTCGCAATCTGACCAAGTTTGAAGGCTCTCAAAACTGATCCGGTTAACTTGAAACCAGCATGGCAGGCTGTTTCATCGCAAATTTCGAAAAGAGCTTTAAAGGGGTGTTTGTCATCAACCCTGATCACAATGCCCGGTGCGAGATAGACCCCGCTTGGTACACTCATAACAGCATACGATGTGTTGTCAGGACTATGTGAGGTGATAACAATCTTAAATTGCTTCGGGTCGCCCTGTGATGAAGTAGCGGCAGGCGCAAGTTTGCAGACCGCAAGACACTCGACGGTCCAATCAACAAATGGAGTTTGTGTTTTGGCAACTTCAGGTGTGCCAGAAATGGGCTCACTCAAGCTGCCGCTGGCAGATATGACTGCCGCTAAAAAGATAACGAACAAACGAAACATAAATAACCGGAAAGCTAGGCTTATTGGACGGGCTGCACAGGTTTTGCCTTCCATTCACGGGAAAAGGCCTGTGCATCATCAAGCTGCTCTGCATTTAGTTGATTACGAAGTGCTTCACGCAAATCTGCGGCGCCTTCCATAGCGCGAGCTGTAGCAAGGTTCGCATAGCCATAAGCTTTCACTGGATCTTTTTGAACCCCGGAGCCATGAGCATAGGCCTTCGCCAATTCAAACAGGCCTAGTGGGTTTCCAGCTGCGCCAGTATGTGAAAAAAGCTTTACAGCCTGCTCAGGATCTGCTTCAACGCCGGCTCCATCTTTGTAAGCCTGTGCGAGAAGATTGATTGCTGCAACGTGTGATTGAGCTGCTGCCTTATTCCAGTAAGCTACCGCTTGCTCCTCATCAACACTCACTCCCCTTCCTGTCTTATAAAGAAGACCGCAATTGAATTGCCCATCTGGGTCTCCTGCATCAGCGGCTTTACAAATCAGTTCAAAGGCGCGTGTGTAATCTTCAAGAACATATTGACCATTCAGGTGCATGAGACCAAGACGGTTTTGCGCCTTGGCACTACCTTTGGAAGCTGCTGCTGCAAAAAGTTGAGCGGAACGAGAGATATCTTTGTCTGTCCCCAGACCTAGTTCAAATAAACGTCCAATGTAGAACGCGCCATCCGCATCCCCGTTAGTATAAGCCTCCTGAAACTGCTTCACTGATCCTTGAACATCCCCGGTCTCAAGTTTTTCAATACCTGCGGTAACATCTGCGGCGGCAGAGCTGGCATGTGTCGCCATAACAGCAGCAAGGGTAATGTTTCGAAGTAACTTCATCTGAATTATACGCCTACGAGAATTTGCCAAAGCAGAACAAAGCATAAATTAACTCAAATCTGTGTCTTCTTTTGCAAAAAACATTCAATAAAATTTCAATATATTAGTATTTATATGGGAACGGTGAGTCAAATGATAATATTTAACGTATCCTACGAAGATAAAATTATTTTAATACAGTTATGATAAAACTTTATATTATTTGTCTATATGAATTATTATCAGTCATTCTGAGATTAATACACTTTGTTGTATGCCTGAAATGTTCCAAGATAGCTGAGGTGGAACACAATACGTTACTTTATGAGGCACACATTGCGAAATAATATTCATCTATTGAAAAACAGCACTCCAAGCGTTTGTGAAGAATTGGGTTAGTTCCAACAAAGGTAATGGAATGGACGGCTCCTTCCATTACCTTTGTTGTGAGGAACCGTAAAAGGGACGTAGGGCAGATCCCGCACCAACAATCTGATCTGGTCAGATGGAAAACTTCCACCTGACCAGAAAGGTAATCTCACTTAACGCCTTCCAACACGCGCTGAAGACGGGCACCGTCAGGACTGTCGAGAAGAGTTACCCGTTCCTGGTTCGACTTCCCCGGATTAACCAGCATGTCGAACTTAGCAGTTACTTTGGTTCCTTCCTGAACATTGGAAAATGTGAATCGGATCTGACTGCGCGGTGTCCCATCACTGTAGGAAGCGTGCTGTTTGCGCGCATCGCTGTTTGGGGTGAGGGTCTGTTCCAGGACAAGGGACTTTGAGGATCTGCGAACCACTTTGAAGCCCATTCCCTTGAACTCGTTGATCAATGCATTTTGGGTCTCTGAGGCGGATTTGTGTGTCACGATCCGAGGCGGTTGTTTTGATGAGACGGGAATGGATGTTGTCTGGCAGGCCGCTAAGAGCATGGTTGCGGCAAGAAGAACGAACAGTTTTTTCATGGAAATCTCCGTTTGAATGATCCATCAAGTTGCGATGGGTGGATTGGTATGTGATCTGCAACAGCACAGAGCTTGGGACTGAGTGCGGCTGAGTGAGAACTGACACCCTAAGCGAGTTAAGAACGGCCAGCCGTTAAGGAGGCGAGATCCTCAAAGTTGCCTGAGCGGTCTATGCCGCTCATAATTTGGATGAAGGTTTTTGAGAGCACAGTGCGCTGTTCTTCATTGAGATTTGCCAGCAGGTTTTCAGCTGCTTGCCTGCGGGACTTGACAAGTTCATCAGCTTTTCTTTTGCCCCCGGCCGTGAGCTTCACCTTAACTTGACGGCCCTCACGCTTCATACGCCGGACAAGCTTGCCCTCTTCTAACCGGTCGACAAGCGTTGCCGTTGCGGATTGACTGAGACAGACTTGCTTTGAGATGTACGCAAGAGAGGGCGCTGCTTTTCTCCGCAGAAGTAGCAAGATTGCTGCGCAATTTGCTGGAAGCTCCCCATAGGTTTGCACAACTGCATCTTCTAAAGCGGTGCTGACTTCACAAAGCTGGTCGGCAAGATACTTGGCCTGCACTATAAAATACTCCAAATTCAAATTTCAAAACAAAGAGGTGTTGTTCGTTCCCAACATCGCTCAGATCGGTTCATTTCTTCCGTCACAAAAACGGGGGAGAGCGCTGTCAAGGATCGACCCTGAGGCGGGGTATCGCCCACTGGAATGCACTTGCATGGAAGCCGAGCTGCAAACGCGGCCAGCGGTTGCAGCTCGTGTCCTTCTTGCG
>NZ_LMCE01000120.1:0-10505 GCF_001623285.1 Pseudovibrio sp. Ad26 | reverse complement strand
CAATCTTTGGTGTTCTGAAAAACGTAAACTAAGTCAGTTATTCCGTAACAGTGGCTTGTTACCAAACCACTCGCGAATAACCGCCGTCCACGTTTCTCTTTCTTCTTCCGTATTCAATTGTCAATGAACAGGGCTTTCACCCACACTCAAAAGAGTAAATCACTCACCAACTCAATCATTTCCGATCGAGCCTGAGCGATCAATCCTTTCGAGGAACTCAAGAGCGCATCGTGCCGTCGCCGGCAGCGCCGTCGCTCTCGATGAGCTGGGTTATAGGCCTGAGCCCTCCAACCGTCAACCTGAAAACGACAAAAAAACCCAAAAACATCACCCACCTATGTGTAAAACATACCTAATCCGCAGAAACGCGCCGTTTCAATTCTACACCGTCCCTGTGAGGGATAAATCTATCTAATCAACCTCCCCCAACGAGAGGTTTAAAAGCGCCTTATTTCCCCGTAATCACACCAGCCACTCTCCATGCTCCAACTCCCGGCCACCAAAGACTCAGGGAGAACATTACAGGAATAGACCGCGATCAAATCAGACTGCACTCTCTCAGAACGCTGGCAAGCAGACTTCGGAGCAATCCGCGTTCTTTGAAAACTGAATAATGAATGAGGGTGTATGGTGGTCGTGGCACAGGCTGTAGCGCCTGAACTCGCCGAGATGGCATTAATGTGCTGAGAGACGCCCAATGGAAAGCCCCGCCATTGCGTTCGTTTGCGTGGTTTTGCGCGAAACAGCGTTTTTATGCGCTCAAATGTTCAATACGGCAAGGAAACAGCACGTTTGGGAAGACGCGGAACTAAGAACAACATCAGCAAATGCCCCCTGCTCCGGCCAACTGAGAGACAGGACTTATCCTCCTTCTATCAAATCTTATAAACGCAAACCAAAAAACTATCCCCGCAAAGGAGCGGTTTTGATCATCAGCTTCAGGTCTGGAAACGCGGTTATGGCGCATTGCGCTGTTTATTTTTGTGTGCTTCCCTTCCCCTGGGAGTTTTAATAGCGGAAATAACAATGATTTTCAGAGCTTTGAAAGATATGAATGCGTCAGTGTTGGGGTTCGGCTGCTGGGCTGTAGGTGGCACCTGGAATGACACAGAGGACCAAACCTCTATCCGAACCATGCGAACAGCCGTTGAGCTGGGCATCAATTTCTTTGATGTCGCTCCGGTTTACGGGCTTGGGCATGCAGAAACGCTTTTGGGTGAGGCCCTCAAGACCTTTGAGCGTGACCAGCTGTATATTGCCACCAAGTGCGGGCTGGTTTGGAACAATCCGGAAAGAGCTGTCAAAAACAATCTGACCAAAGCTTCTATTATAGAAGAGGTGGATCAATCACTCGAGCGTTTGCAGACAGAGTATATTGACGTACTGCAATGCCATTGGCCTGATCCCCATACACCTGTTGAAGAGACCGCCGAAGGTTTACGCGCTGTTGTGGAGAGTGGGAAGGTTCGACATCTTGGCGTCTCCAACTTCTCTTTGAAGATGACTAAAGAGCTGATGCAACATTGTGAGTTGGCCACTTACCAGGGGCTTTATAACCTTCTAGAGCCGAATGCCACGCATTATCATAATATACCGCTGAGTTACCGTAGTCGTGATGAGATCATTCCGCTTTGCGAGGAGCGTGACCTCAAGTACTTGCCTTATAGCCCATTGATGCAGGGATTGCTGGCAGGAACCTTCAAAGCAAGCGGTAACTTTGACCAAAATGATGATCGCGCCAATAACCCGAAACTGAATTCTCCGCTACTGGAGAAGTATCTCGGCTGTGCTGACGAGTTGAAAGCTTACGCTGAAAAAGCCGGTATGCCTCTGGCCTATCTGGCTATGGGGTGGTTGATGGCGCAGGATGCCGTCGGGCCCATTATTACCGGAGCCTATCAGGAATGGCAGGTAAAAGAGAACATTGCGGTCACAACACGCTCTTACGATGTGGACCTTTTGAAAGGTGCTGAAGACATCGTTGCGAAGTGGGCGCTATCTTAACTTATCGAGATCGAGCCAACAAAACCCGGTTCTGAGGAATTGGGTTTTCACTTCGCAATCCTGAGTAATGTGATTTTATATATGGGCTTTGCCCTCATAGTTTGGTCGACACCATTTAGACGTAGCTTCATCGCTCGGATAGCTGTCTCCAAGAACAGCATTGGGTTTATGTTCAATCGCAAACCCGATTTCCTTCTCTTTCATCAGTAGAACAAAGAACCGCTGTTTGATTGTGGAGCTCCAGAGAGTGCCACAAATCTGTTTCAAAGTCTGAACGATCATATGAGCCAGGCATGAAACTGCGTTCTAACCACAGTTCGCCCTTCAGGTCATAGATGGCAACTTCCCGCCCTCGCATCAAACATTATCGTCACCTAACACCTCAATTACACCTCTCGCCTAAGGCCGAATGCAACATGTCTCCAATGCGTATTGGATCCGACTTCCCACGGAGCCGAAACTGAGCTGCTCTTACTTTGAATGATATTCTCTGCGCTGCGTCCGAACCTCACTTCACACACTAAGGTTTACTATGAGAAAGCCATCAATAAGAGAACAGCCCTACTCACGCACCTCATTAGACCTGAAATATCTTCATCTTTGCATAGTCAATACTACATGGAAGAGATTGGTATTCTCTGAATACTAGCGCATTCGAGCAGTATGAGGTTCGAAAATAAAATATGAAGATCAAAAGCTTAGAGATGTGAGACAGGTTTATCGGTCTCTTTGATATTGCTTTTGCAGGATCAGACAAATCAGCAAAAGCTATCCCCAAGACTAAGTATTTTTACTCTTGTGTGTAATGCATTTAAATTTGTAGGTTTCGCGCACACCAAGTGGTGCCTAACCAATCACTGTCAGCGACGGCTTCTTGCTAAGCCAGATCACTTTCGCTGTATGGCATCGCTATCCATCTGTGCCTCCGCCATGGAGGCAACCGCGTTGCCAGCTTCCGCCCTTTGTGCGTGGAACCCATTTCTGGCAGTGATCGTATAGGCTCGCCCATGAGCTTTCGCGGCAGATGGCTAACAAGCGGATCATGGCTCTTGGTTGAGCTGCTAAATCCACGTGACGTGCGCACTCGGGCTGCATGCGTGGATATCTGCCAATAAACAGGACCAGTATGACTGATCAAACCTGCGCAGATCTTATTCCGGCCCCCGAAGGGCCGTCCAATCTTATTGATACTGATTATGAAGTGGGACAGGACAATATTACACCGCGAATCGCTGGTGTTGCGTTTGACGTACACAATATCGTTTTCACTATTTCCAGTATTGCGATTGCAATTTTTGTTGCAATTACTCTGCTCTATAAAGACGCTATTGGCCCGGTCTTTGGTGATCTACGTGTTTGGCTCACTTCTAGTTTTGACTGGTTTTTCCTAATTGCCGGCAATATCTTTGTGTTGCTTTGCCTCTTCCTGATTGTGTCTCCACTGGGAAAGGTTCGCATCGGCGGCAGAGATGCAAAACCAGATTACAGCTACAGCGAATGGTTCTCCATGCTGTTTGCTGCAGGCATGGGCATCGGCCTTGTCTTTTACGGCGTGGCTGAGCCACTTGGCCATTTCTCTTCCATCACTTCTGGCAGCAGCTGGGCCCCATTGGGCGGTGAAGCGCTGAGCGGTGCGGAAGCAGAGCGCCTTGCCATGGCCTCCACCATCTTCCATTGGGCCCTGCACCCATGGGCAACTTACGCTGTGATTGCTCTTGGTCTGGCTCTGTTTGCCTATAACAAAGGCCTGCCGCTGACTGTTCGCTCTATCTTTTATCCAATTCTGGGTGAGCGCGTTTGGGGTTGGCCGGGTCACGTGATTGATATTCTGGCTGTGTTTGCCACCTTGTTTGGTCTGGCAACTTCTCTGGGTATTGGTGCAGAACAGGCCAATGCTGGTTTAAACCATTTGTTTGGCCTGGAAATTACAACAACAACCAAGGTCATTTTGATCATCGCGATCTCTGGTATTGCACTTTGTTCTGTTGTTATGGGACTGGATAAAGGTATCAAACACCTTTCCACCTTCAACGTGATCACCGCTGCTTTGCTGCTTGGTTTTGTTCTGCTGGCTGGTCCGACATTGGACATCCTGCAGAAGCTGTTCTGGAATCTGGAAGCTTATCTGGAATATCTGCCAGCACTTTCCAACCCAATTGGCCGCGTTGACGATAACTTCCGTCAGGGTTGGACAACTTTCTACTGGGCTTGGTGGTTCTCCTGGGCACCGTTTGTGGGCATGTTCATCGCTCGCATCAGCCGTGGCCGCTCTGTTCGTGAGTTCATGATCTGCGTGCTGGTTATTCCAAGTGTTGTCACCACTCTCTGGATGACAGCCTTTGGCGGCACAGCGATTGAACTGGAAGCAACTTCTACCCTTGGCAAAATTGCAGGCGCGGCGACTGAAATTCAGCTGTTCGAGATGCTGAGCAACTTGCCACTTGCCGAAATCACATCTGTATTGGGTGTTGTTCTGATCATCACATTCTTTGTGACGTCTTCAGACTCCGGTTCTTTGGTGATCGACACCATCACAGCTGGCGGTAAGGTGAATGCACCGGTTCAGCAGCGCATCTTCTGGGCCTCTTTGGTTGGTCTTGTTGCGATTGCATTGCTGCTTGGCGGTGGTCTTTCCAGCCTTCAGGCGATGACGGTTTCAACTGGCTTCCCATTTGCAATTGTCTTGCTTGGCGCATGTTTTGCAATCGTCAAAGGTTTGCGTAGCGAGCCTCGATAAGCAAACTTCATACTGAATTCAAAAAAGCGGCGGGATCATTCCCGCCGCTTTTTTTGTTTGAAATGAGCGTATGTGAGATCGTGGTGTGATCCGCTCCAAGTCAGTGGATGGTTGCTGCCAGCTTCTTGGCATCTGCGCGCATATTCGCCGGAAGCGGGATGTAACCAGAGGAAATTGCTGCTCCCCTTGCCTGTCCGCTCAAAACAAATTCAGCAAACTGACGCACCGCAGTGCCTGTTTTCACATCAGGATAGACGTCTTCCGTCACCAGCCAAAAGAATGAAATGATGGGGTAAGCGCTGGGGGCTTCTGGGTTGTGGATCTCATCGATGGAGAGCGGGTCACCACTTCTGCTGATCTCCTCGATAGCTGCTTCTCCGGCATTGAGTGAAGGTGCTACGAAGTTGCCCTTTTGATTTTCGACCAGAGCCATCGGGATTCCCAGTGTGCTGCCAAAGGCTGAGGGTGCGTAGCCGATTGAGCCATTGTTCTCGGTGATCTTGGTGACAACCTCAGAAGAACTAGGCACAAGGACAGCATCTTTCGGGAAGGTTTCCAGTGGCCAAATGCTGGCAGATTTGCCAGACCATGCATTTTCGGCGGTGTACAAGTGCTTGGAGAGCGCAAGGTTTGCGCCGCTGGCATCACTGCGGCCAACAATGGTGATCTTCAGCTTTGGCAAGCGCAGGTCCGGGTTCACCATGCGGATTTCACGGTGGTTCCAGTATTGGATAGAGCCGTCGAAGATACCGGAGAGTGCGTTACGTGTGAGCTTCAAGTGGCCGACGCCCTCAATATTGTAAAGAATACCGAGCATGCCTGCGGTGATGGGGATCTCCAGCAGTTTGTCCTCTATGGCCACAGGCTCATCGGCAGTATCAACATCGAGGTCTTGCTCCAGGATCGCTTCCAGCGGAGCGCTGGAAACAGCGAAATCGACCTTGCCTGCTTGCAATGCCAACACCCCTGCTCCACTGCCAATCGGGTCGTATCGCACATCGATCTCGGGGTTGGAGGTTTTGAAGAGGCGCAGAGTTTCATTGAACAGGACGTCGGGGTACATGGAGCCCGCTCCGCTCAGTTCCTCGTAGGGTTCTGCCTGGGCGTAACTGTCCTGAGCCATTGAGGAGTTAATCAGAAAACCGGTTGCCAAAAGCGAAAGGAACGAAGCAGCTAAAATCTGAACGCACAGTTTTGGAGAGATCCGGTTGAGCATGACACATCTTTCTCGGAGATTTTCCAATATGTAGACGCTGGTGTGCGTCATTTTATGCTGAAGGGCAGCTATATAACCGCCCGCGCAAGGCCCCTCATAACTTAGATTTTATAAAGGCTTTCTCATTGTGGGCTGCGGTATTCTTTGAAAACTTTATCTATAGAAATACAGCATTGGTTTTGCTTGATCTTAGGGAGAGATTTACTTCGCTGAGGCATGGTCTGCACACGCAGAAAATCGTACCCAGACAAAGGTGCGGAGGATGGCAAAGAACAAGAAGCCACTTCAGTGGAGCAGCAAGGCAGACACCACCGCACATGAGCACAACAAGCAGGTGCTGAAGATGGTGCGCCATTTGCTGCGTGCGCATGAGACCAGCTGGCTGGTGAAGCAGCTGAAGAAGTGGTCGCCCACCGATTTGCTGCAGCTGTTGACTGCCCTTCCCCTGCCGGACGCTCGCAAGCTGTTTGCGCTGCTGCCTATTCGGCCTTCCACCAAGATCCTTGCTGAGCTTTATCCGGATTTTCGGGCTGAACTGCTGAAAGACGGGACGACCACGCGGCTGGTGGAGATTCTCAATACGCTGAAGGAGAATGATCTGGCGGATACGCTGGATGAGTTTCCGCAGAGCTTGCTCGACATCATTGTGCCGCAGCTGGATGCCCGGGCGGAGATTGAGGAGCGGATTTTGCATGGGGAGGATACGGCCGGGCGGTTGATGAGCCGGAAGTTTGTGGCATTCAACGAGGATTATACGGCGGGGAAGGCTATTGCGGCGATCAAGAGCCAGTATGATCTGGTGGGGCGGTTTCGTACGGTGTTTGTGGTGGATGCCAAGCACCGGCTGGTGGGGCGGCTTGATGTGACGCGGCTTTTAACGCTGGAACCGAAGGTGCGCATTGGGGATGTGATGGACGCCAATGTGCTGGCGGTATCTGCGGAGATGGATCAGGAGGATGTGCTGCGTAAGGCGGCGAAGCGACAAATCTCCTCCATGCCGGTGATTGATGTTGACGGGAAGCTGATTGGGCGGATTACGACTGAGCAGATGAACCAGATTGTGCGGGAGGAGCTCTCGGAGGATCTGATGTTGATGGGCGGTGTTTCGCCGGAAGCACGGCCATCTGACTCCGTGCGCCGGATCATCAAAGGGCGGCTACCGTGGTTGATGACAGGGTTGATTGGGTCGGCTGTTGCAGCGCTGGTGGTTGGGTCTTTTGAGGATGAGCTGGAGAAGGCGGCTATTTTGGCGGCGTTTATTCCGGTGATCATGTCGATGGCGGGTAATTCCGGGCTTCAGGCGTCTGCTGTTGCGGTGCAGGGCATTGCGACGGGGTCGATCTGGACGGGGAGCACGCTGTTTCGGCTTTGGAAGGAGTTTTGCGGGGCGCTGTCCAACGGGGTGATTGCGGGCAGTGTGCTGACCGTGCTCATCAGCATTGGGGCCGTACTGTTTGAGATTCATGATCCCGTGTGGCTGGCGCTGACGGCAGCGTCGTCGCTGGTCATCGTCACCACGGTTGCGGCGATGGTGGGGGCGACGGTGCCTGTGGTGCTGGACAAGATTGGCATTGATCCGGCAGCGGCGACGGGTGTTTTCATCACAACCAGCAATGATGTACTTGGGGTGTTGGTTTACTTCACGACCGCCAGCTATCTTTATCTGTAACTTGACGTTCCCTGCCCTAACGGTCCCTACTACCCAACGATGAGGGAGGGATTTTTATGGAACAGGAACAAAGTTTCAGCCACAGCGAAGGTGAGGCTGGGGAATTTGTGGCGCGGGGGTTGCGGAGTTATTTTGAATATCGCGATCTTGGCGTGGCTGATGCCACCAACGGGGCTGTGGTTGCGCATGTGATTAAAGCGCGTGAGGGGCACAATGCGACAGGTCAGTGGCATGTGCATGATTGCTCCTTTCAGTTTTATTATGTGCTGAAAGGCTGGGCGCGGTTTGAATATGAGGGGCATGGCATTCGCACGGTGAAGCCGGGGGACTGCGTGGTGCAGCCAGCGGGCATTCGCCACCGCGAGATTGAGCATTCTGAGGATTTTGAGCTGATCGAGATCGTCTCGCCTGCCAACTTCGGCACTCGGGCGGAAGATGAGACTTCTGAGACCACTGAGGCCTGAAAGCAAAACCGGGGCTTGTGAGCCCCGGCGTGTTTTATGAAATCAGCGCTGCGCAGCTGCTGGTTTTGCGCGGCGTGGTCTGTTGCTCTGGCTGCGGTTTGGGCCGCTTTTCTGAGCTGGGCGCGCATTTGCGTTTGGTTTGCCACCGCGGCCACGACCTGCATTTGGCTTTGCACCGGCTGGTCTTGCACCTGCCTCACCTGCTGGTTTGCTGCCTTGTGCGGCACCGTTGCGGCCTGCACCGCCAGCCGGACGACCAGCACCACCGGCTGAGCGGCCAGCGCCGCCGCCACCACCGCCACGACGGTTGCCTTGCGGGCGTTTGTGGCGTTTCAGCTGTGTCTGTTCGTTTGTTGGGTCGTACGCAGGCATTTCGCCGTCCGCCCAATCGCCATCACCAGACGGGATTTTGCGGCCAATCAGGCGTTCAATATCGCGCAGGTATGGTTGTTCGGTTCCATCACACAGGGAGATGGCAACACCGCTTTTGCCTGCGCGGGCTGTCCGGCCAATGCGGTGAACGTACGCTTCCGGCACATTTGGCAGCTCGTAGTTGACCACGTGGCTGACGCCATCAATATCAATACCGCGGGCTGCGATGTCTGTTGCCACAAGGATTTTGATGGAGCCATTTTTGAAGCCATCAAGTGATCTTTCGCGCTGGCGCTGGCTCTTGTTGCCGTGGATGGCTGCTGAGCTGAGGCCTGCTTTGTCCAGATGACCGCTGACACGGTCTGCACCGCGCTTGGTGCGGGTGAAGACGATGGCGCGTTCGATGCCTTTTTCCGACAGGATTTCCTGCAGGGCAGCTCGCTTTGAGCTTGAATTGAGGAAGCGAACGGACTGCTCGATTTTCTCAATTGGACGGGAGACCGGCGCCACGGAGATTTCGCGCGGGTTGGTCTGGAACTCTTTGGCCAGCTTGCGGATCTGGTGTGGCATGGTTGCGGACAGCAGCACTGTCTGGCGCACTTTTGGCAGTTTGCCAAGAATACGGCGGATGGCTGGGGCAAAGCCAAGGTCCAGCATCTGGTCGGCTTCGTCCAGTACAACGGTTGTTGTGGCGTCCAGCTTGATGCCACCGGTGCTCATGTGGTCTTCCAGACGGCCCGGTGTGGCGATCACAATGTCCAGACCTCTGGACAGGGCGCGCAGCTGTGGGCCGGGTTTCACACCACCAAAAATAACGGCAGTTGATGGGCCGATATACTGGCCATAGGTGCGCACGCTATCGGCGATCTGGGAGGCAAGCTCACGGGTTGGCGCAAGAATAAGCGCACGGCAGGTGTGCGGCGCTGGTTTTTTGCGGTCTTCTGCCAGACGGGTCAGCAGTGGCAACACGAAGGCTGCGGTTTTGCCGGTACCTGTTTGTGCGATGCCGAGGATGTCCTCGCCCGCTTTCATGTGCGGAATTACTTCACGCTGGATTGGGGTTGGGGCCTCATAGCCCTCTTCTTTTACAGCGCGCAGGATAGGCTCTGCTAGGCCAGCTTCGTCAAAATTCTTCACTCTCGTACTTCCAAGATGTGCAGAGCACGCCCCCTGATATGGGATCAGGCAGGTACTCATAGATTAAACGCCAGCATATACCCCGCAGACATACATCTACGCGGCCAGACTGGCTAAAATTGAGATCCATGGAGTTTGAGAGGAGCTTTGAAAGCGACCTAGAAACGCTGCGGACCACGGTGCGTGCCCGTGTTACATCCCACTCGAGCAGGCTGCCTTGCTGAATATATTGCAGGCAGCGGGGTGGCGCTCCAAGCATATGCCCGATAAGCGCGTTGCCTCGGGAGATATAGGTAAATGCGCGGGAATGCAAGGGGTGGGGTGTAGATGCCCCCTGCCGAGCTCCCCTCACCGACATCATCCCGCACTTGATGCGGGATCTAGAACGATTAGCAAAACCGTCACCCTAAGTCCCGATACAGATCACGCTAAGCTGGGTTAAGTGCTTCAATTAGCTTCAGTTTCCATGCCCGCCTCCAGCGTTTCAGCTTTTTCTCACGAGCGATCGCATCACCAATGCGCTCGAACTCTTCGTAATAGACCAGCTGAGAAACCCCATAACGAGCCGTAAATGAGGTTGCCGCCTTCTCCCGATGCTCATGAATACGGCGCGCCAGATTATTGGTGACGCCCGTGTAGAGCGTCCCGTTTCTCTGACTTGCGGTGATGTAGATGTAATAGGGCATGTCGTAGTTTGCAGGTGCCCATGTGACCTGCCAACTGCGTGATGTGGCTAGGATGTTATCAGGGGTGAGTTACAGCTGGATCCCGGGTCTGGGTGTACATACCGGAGACATAGGTGACAGGTGTTCGGAGAGATGGTTGACACATTAACATGGCATTCAGGGAGGGACCGGGATGCCTTGGAAAGAGTGTTCAACAATGAAACTTCGAGAAGAGTTTGTC
>NZ_LMCE01000119.1:0-555 GCF_001623285.1 Pseudovibrio sp. Ad26 | reverse complement strand
TCCTGAAAATGTCCTGTTTCCTGGTTACATTCGTGGAGAGATCATAGAAGGTGCGTATTCAGGTGCAGATCTATTCTTTTTCCCTTCTTATGAAGAGACAGAAGGGATCGTTGTTTTAGAAGCTTTAGCAAGCAAACAAAACGTACTTGTTCGAGATATTCCAGTGTATAATGGCTGGTTAGAAGATAGCAAGAACTGCTATATGGGGAAGACAAACGAAGAATTTATCCGACTGATCCAACAGATTACCAATCAAGAACTACCGAGTACGACACAAGCCGGTTATCAAACAGCAAAAGAGCGAAGTATCAATAAAATCGGTGAAGAACTTAAAAATGTATACGAAAGTGTACTGAATGAAAAAGTCTCTAGCAAATTAAAAAAAGTAAATCAGATCAAGGACTAGTTTGGAGGCGAAAAACATGAAAATCGGCTTTTTTACCGATACCTACTTTCCGCAAGTCAGCGGAGTTGCTACATCGATCAAAACATTAAAACAAGAATTAGAAAGACATGGGCATGAAGTCTATATTTTTACAACGACCGATCCTAATG